>CAZHGG010000214.1:0-8469 GCA_964531755.1 uncultured Polyangiaceae bacterium | reverse complement strand
CCACCATCGGCCAGGTGTCCAACCTCGAGCACGCGAACATCAGCCTCGGCAAGGCTGGCCGCTCGCGCTGGCTCGGTCGCCGCCCGCACAACCGTGGCGTCACCATGAACCCGGTCGACCACCCGATGGGCGGCGGCGAGGGTCGCACCTCGGGCGGCCGTCACCCGTGCTCGCCGTGGGGTCAGCTCTCCAAGGGTCTCAAGACCCGCAACAACAAGCGCACCGACAACATGATCGTCAAGCGCCGGGGCCAGAAGGGTTAAGTCATGCCGCGTTCAGTCAAGAAGGGCGCCTTCGTCGACGGTCACCTCGCCGAGAAGATCGCCGCCGCCTCCGCCGCTCAGTCGAAGAAGGTCATCAAGACCTGGTCTCGGCGCAGCACCATCACCCCCGACTCGATCGGCCTCACGTTCGCGGTGCACAACGGGCGCAAGTTCGTGCCCGTGTTCGTCACCGAGAACATGGTCGGCCACAAGCTCGGGGAGTTCGCTCCCACGCGCACGTTCCACGGTCACTCCGGGGACAAGAAGGCCAAGGTCAAGGGGCGCTGAGCCCTCCAGCCTGGCTCTAGGTGCCCGGCCGGGCTCGTCCGGCCCGGCAGCACCCACGACACCCGCGGAGTCTCTCCGCGGGTGCCCGTGTTTTGTACCCTCGTGGCCAGGCCACGGGTGCGCCCATGCGCGCACCCGTGGTCCTCGTGCGGGCGTCTGGTCTCGTCGCACTCCGTGGAGGTCTCGTGCACGCCGATCCCTCGAGCCGCTCGCGCCTCCGCCCGGGGGCGCGCGCGAGCTTCCCCGACGACACCCTGTTTCATCGCGTCGCGCGGGTCGTGTGCGACGCCGGGTGCTTGCCGCGAAAGGAGCTGTACGAGGCCTGGGAGGTCGCCCGTCGCGCGCGGCGGCGTTGGCGCGGGGGCCGCGTCGTCGACCTCGCGTGCGGCCACGGGCTGCTCGCGCTGCTCATGCTCGTGCTCGACGACAGCTCGCCGTCGGCGCTCGCCGTCGACCGCCGGCTGCCGCCGAGCGCCTCGAGGCTGCGGGACGCGTTCACCGCCGCATGGCCGCGGCTCGAGGGCCGCGTCGCGCTCGCGGAGGGCGACCTCACCGCCGTGACCCTCGGGCCCACCGACGTGGTCGTGGCGGCGCATGCCTGCGGCGCGCTGACCGACCGCGTGCTCGACGCGGCGCTCGCCGCCCGGGCGCGCGTCGCGGTGCTGCCGTGCTGCCACGACGCCGCCACGTGCGACGCGGGCGGGCTGGAGGGGTGGCTCGACCTCGGGCTCGCGATCGACGCCACGCGCGCGGCGCGGCTCTCGGCCGCGGGCTACCGGGTGCGCACGCAGCGCATCCCCGTCGCCATCACGCCGAAGAACCGGCTCCTGCTCGGCGAGCCGCGGTGACGCCCCGGACGCACGATCGTCACCCAATGTGAAATCATCCGTTCGCGAACGCTCGCGGTTGGTCTATCCTTTCGGGGCTCCTGTTTCCGCAACCTGACCTCCGCATGCCCCCCACCGCACTACAGAAATGAGCTCGACGCGGCCCGAGGTGAACCGTCCCGCGCTCCTGTTCTTGCACGGGTTTTCGCTGGACCACCGCATGTGGCGCCGGCAGGTGGAGGCCCTGCACCCCGAGTTCCGGGTCATCACGGTCGACCTCCCCGGCTTCGGCCCGCAGGCGCGCGACTGTGGCCTCGTGTCGCCGGCCGAGCAGGTCGAGCGCGCCCTCGACCGCGCGGGCGTGATGAAGGCGCACGTCGTCGGCCACTCGGTCGGCGCCGCGGTCGCGGTCGACTTCGCCTTCTTGCACCCGCGAAGGGTCGCCTCGCTCACGCTCGCGGGCCCGCTCATGCTTGGGCGGCGCACGGGCATCGAGGCGTGGGGCCGCTGCGTCAGCCTCGCCAACGAGGGCGACGTGCACACCGCGCTCGACGTGTGGCTGGACGATCCCCTCTACGAAGGGCTGCGTCGCCACGACGACCTCTTCGAGGAGGTCCGCAACATCGTCCTCGACTACGGCGCGGCCCACTGGCTCGGGCGGGTCACCAACCGCTGGTCGGATCCGGACCCGTTCCCGCGCCTGGAGGAGCTGCAGCAGCCGGCGCTCGTGGTCACCGGCTCGCTGGAGATCCCCAGCTTCAAGGCCATGGCCGACGCGTACGTGAAAGGGCTCCCGACGGCGCGCCGCGAGGAGCTCGAAGACGTGGGTCACCTCGTGAACATCGAGGCGGCCGACGCCTTCAACGAGCACCTCCGCGACTTCGTGCGGCACGTGGAGAAGGGCTAGCCCCTCGCGCGCGCGCTCACGCTACGGCGCGAGGGTCTCCAGGGTGAGCGAGCCCTCCACCGTGGCACCGGCCACCGTGGCGTAGACCTGGCCCTCCGTGCGCACCAGCTCGAGGCGCGTGTTGCGGCCGACGAGCGGCTCGAGGGCCTCGAGGAGCGCGGGCGCCACGCACCAGAACGCGATCTGGTCGCGCTTGTGCACCGGCCGTGACGCGAGCTCGCGCTCGAGGGCGCCGCGGTCTTGGTGAGTGAACACCGCCACGCGCCGCGCGGCCTTCGTGGCCTTGTGGAGGCGCTCGGCCGACGGCGCGCCCACGTCGATCCACGCGACGAGGGCGCCGGTGAGATCGCGGATCGCCACGGCCGGCTCGTCGGGGTCGGAGAGGCCGCCCTTGCTGAACGCGATGCCCTCCTCGTAGGACAGGGCGTAGGCGAGCACGCGCGTCAGCATGTAGCGCGCGCTCTCCGAGGGGTGCCTGGCCACGCGGAGGTCGAGCTCCTCGTACACACCGCGATCGACGTCGGAGAGCGTCACCTGCAGGTGGACCATCGTCGCGGAGAGGGCCATGGGCCGGCGATGGTGCACCTCGCGCGGCCGCGCGGCAAGCGCGCGCCGACACCGGCGACGTCAGGGCGTGGGCGTGTTCCAGCCGCCGATGTCGGTCACCAGGCGATCGGCGTCCGGGGGGCCCCACGAGCCGGGCTCGTACCCGAGGACGGGCGCGCTGCTCGAGACGATGGGATCGACGATGCTCCACGCGATCTCGACGACGTCTTGTCGAGCGAACAGCGTCGCGTCGCCGGCCATCGCGTCGCCGAGGAGGCGCTCGTAGGCGTCCATACGGCCGTCGCTGCCCTGGGCGGCCTCCTCCACGACGGAGAGCTCGACCGGCGCGCCGATCATGCGCTCGCCGTGCTGCTTGCGCCGCGCGCCGAGCGCGATCGTGACCTTCGGGCTGAGCCGGAAGCGCAGGTAGTTGCCCATCGTGGGCGCCGCCTCCTTGAAGACCACCTGCGGCGGGTTCTTGAACTCGACCATGACCTCGGCGCACGACATCGCCATGTTCTTCCCGGCGCGCACGCAGAAGGGCACGCCCTCCCAGCGCCACGAGTCGACGTGCATGCGCAGGGCGGCGTAGGTGGGCACGTGCGAGTCGGCCGCGACCCCGGCCTCCTCGCGGTAGCCGCGGAACTGGCCGAGCACCATGTTGTCCTCGCTCATGGGCCGGATCGTGCGGAGCACCTTGGCCTGCTCGTCGCGGATCGCCTCCGCGTAGGTGCTGCTCGGCGCCTCCATGGCGAGGTAGCTCACCATCTGCAGCAGGTGGTTCTGGATGACGTCGCGGATGACGCCGGTCTCCTCGTAGAACTTCCCCCGCCCCTGCACCCCGAACGATTCGGCCATCGTAATCTGCACGTTCTCGACGTGGTGCCGATTCAGGATGGGCTCGAGGAACGCGTTCGCGAACCGGAAGTAGAGGATGTTCTGCACCGCCTCCTTGCCCAGGTAGTGGTCGATGCGGAAGATGCTCGCCTCGGGGAAGGCCGCGTGCAGCGTCGCGTTCAGCGCGCGCGCCGTCTCCACGTCGCGCCCGAACGGCTTCTCCACGACGACCCGCGCGTTCGTGGCGCAGTTCGCGGCCGCGAGCTGCTGCACGACCGTGGGGAACATGCTCGGCGGGATCGCGAGGTAGTGCAGCGGGCGCTGGGCGTTCGCGAGCTGCGTGCGGATGTGCGCGAACGTGGCGGGGTCGTTGTAGTCGCCGTCGACGTAGCGGATGTGCGACGCGAGGCGCGCGAACGCGGCCTCGTCCATCGCCCCGCTCGCCTCGATGCTCGCGCGGGCCCGCGCGATGAGCTGCTCGCGGGTCCACCCCGCGCGCGCCACGCCCACGACGGGCACGTCGAGGCGATCGCGCTTCACGAGGGAGAGCAGCGCGGGGAAGATCTTCTTGTAGGCGAGGTCGCCGGTGGCGCCGAAGAAGACGAACGCGTCGGAGAGCGAGGTGTCGGGCCGGGTCATACGTGGAGCATACCGAGTCTCCCCGCGGCGAGGTCGCGAGAACGTCGAGCCCGATGTCCGAGCCGCGCCCCGTTCATGCGGCACGCAGGGTCGAGCCCGCGCTTCGCTGCGGGGCGGACGCTCAGGACCTCCGTCTCGCCGCGCGCGCGCCTCGCGTGTGGCGGCGCGCTCCGCGGGCCGGAAGGGGGAAAAAAGGGCGCGAGATGCGAGGGGTCGTAGTAGACCCGGGTCATGAGAGTTGCGCTCCTTGGGAACATGAACAACTTGTTCTTCGCCGCCGCGCGTTATCTGCGCGCGGCGGGCGTCGACGCGCACCTCTTTCTCTTCAACGACGCCGCGTCTCACTTTCACCCCTCGAAAGACACCTTCAACTCCGACTTCGAGAGCTACACGACCGAGCTCCCCTTCGGTCTGTGGCAGACCTTCGCGACCACGCCCGTGGACGCGATCGCCAAGGCGACGCGCGGGTTCGACTTTCTCATCGGCACCGGCGCCGCTCCCGCCCTCGTCCACCGAGCGGGCAGGAAGCTCGACATCTACCAGCCGTACGGCGAAGACCTCGTGAACTTCCCGTTCTGGCTGGGCTTCCCGAGGAGTCGCGCACTGCTGAGCGCGGCGACGCTCCCGCGCCACCAGCGCGCGGGCATTCGCGAGTCGTCCGTCATCTTGGGGCTCCCCTCGCCTCGCGACGAGGCCCTCTACGCCAAGCTCGGCCGGATCCAGGGCAAGCGCGTCATTTCGCAGATGCCCATGTTGTGCAACTTCGAGTTCTCGGACGAGAAGCTGCCCACGTACTTCGACAGGAGCGTCCACTACAAGCGATTCAAAGAGCTGCGCGATAGCGCCGATCTGCTCGTCTGGAATCACAGCCGGATCTGCATTGAGAAGACCGTCAACTACAAGGGGACCGAGAAGCTGATCGACGGGTTCGCGATGTTCGTGGCGCAGAACCCGGGGGTTCGCGCGAAGCTCGCGATCTTCGAGTACGGCCCCGACCAGGAGGCCGCGCGCGCCCAGATCGCGGCGCGGGACCTCGGCGCCCACGTCGCGTGGCTGCCGCTGATGCCGCGAAAGGAGGTGCTGCTTGGCCTCTCGTTCGCGGACGTCGCGATCGGCGAGCTCGGCTACTCATGGCTGCTCGGCGGCGCCATCACCGAGTGCATGGCGATGGGGAAGCCCATGATTCACTACCGAAACGACGCCGATTTCAGCAAGGAGCACCTCTACCCGCTCCTCCCGGCCTCGACCCCGGCTGACGTGGCAGCGCAGCTCGAGCGCTGGATGACGGATCGCGACGCGGTGATCGAGGCGGGCCGCGGCGCGAAGCGTTACATCGACGATCTCGCCGACAGCTCGATGGACGTCGTGAAGGCGCTCATCGAGGAGAAGCGACGCTTCGGCCGTGTCGACGCGAGCACCATCGATCCCAAGCTCATCATCCCCATCGGCGCCCCAGGCCCCATCCCGTCGGGCGGGGACGCGCTGGCGAACTCCATCGACAGCGCCAAGGCGCGGCTCCGCGCGCTGCTCCCTTGGCGACGCCGGCGAGCGTGAGAGCGAGCCGCGGTCTCCGAATGCCGCGATCGAATGGATGAGCGGCGGCTGATGGCCGGCCACGGCCGAAGCCCGAACACGCGTGTCCGAGGCCGAGCCGCGGCGCCCGCGCCCGCTACTTCTGGAAGCAGTAGAAGCGGCGCTTGAGGTCGCACTGGCGGCCGCCGAGCGAGGTCCAGTCGCTCGACTCGAACGCCGGGATGCGGCGCGCGTTGCCCGTCGTGCCGAAGTCGGTCGCGAGGGCCGACGTCCAGCGCTTGCAGTTGTCGCTGGTCGAGGGCGCGCCGGTCGCCGTCGACCCGGTCCACACCCACGCGACGAGCGGGTTCTCGTCGTAGTCGACCAGCGCGCCCGAGGCGGTGCGGTTCATCTCGGCGCGTGGTCCCGTCGTGAGCAGCTCGGTCTTGGACGCGGCGATCAGCACGGGCGCGCTCCCGTCGGCGCCGCCCGGGAGGTGGTAGGCCGCGTCGGTGATGCGCGACGCCGCGCTGAAGCGCGTGCCGGCGGCCGTCTCCCACGAGAGCCAGGCCACGAAGGTGCCGCTCAGGCTGTTGGCGGTGGCCTCGGTCGCGCACACGGCGTCGGCCGCGGCCCACGGGTCGCCGGAGCCCGCGAACGCGCCGTTGACCTTGGCGTCGGTCACGAAGACGAGGTGCGCGCCGCCACCCGCGTCGGGCGCCCCCGTGTCGGCCGGCGTGGTCGAGTCGGGGAGGCTCGCGTCGGGCGCGGCGGAGTCCCCGCCGCCGCCGTCGCTTGGAGGCGGCGTCGTCGCCGTGGTCGTGGTCGTGGCCGAGGGCGCGGCGTCCCCCGCGGCGACGGGGTCGTCACCGACGCAGGCGGTGGCGACGACCGAGGCGGCGCCGAGCGCGAGCGCGAGGGAGAGGAGCGCGGCCGCGGAGCGCGCGAGGCCGGGGCGAGTGCGAGCGGGCATGACCTAGACTGTAGTGCCGACGCGTGTCAGCGCCAACCGCGCGTCGCACCGCCTCACCTGACGGGGAGCCGGAGGGCGTGCCATCGGATCATGCCGCCGTCGAGGTTCGCGACCTGCGCGTGGCCCGCGCCCTCGAGGATGAGCGCGGCCTGCGCCGAGCGCCCGCCAGACCGACAGATCGTGACGATCGGTCGGTTTTTTGACACCTCCGTCAGGCGGCCGCGGAGCTGCCCGAGCGGCAAGAGCTCGGCGCCGGCCAGGTGCCCGAGCTCGCCCGTGAACTCCGCGGGCTCGCGGACGTCGAGCAGGTGGGGCTCACCCAGGTGCTCGGCGAGCCACTCGGCCGAGATCTGCGGCACCCCGGCGAAGCTCCGGACGACGGGCGCCCAGGCGGGCGTGTCCGCTCGCTCGGGCTCGCTCGTCGGGCGACCGCAGCGCAGGTTGGCGGGCACGGCGACGTCGAGCTGCTTGGGGTGGGGGAGTCCGAGGTTGTCCATGTAGCCGACGAAGTCCTCGAGCGAGCGCTCGCCGCCCAGGCGCGGGTTGTGGCGGCGCTCCTCCCACACGCTCGACGAGGTGCGCCCCTGGTAGTCGTGGCCCGGGTAGATGAGGCACGCCTCCGGCAAGGTGAAGATGCGCTCGTGCACCGAGCGGTAGAGCGCGGCCGCGTCGCCCTGTTGGAAGTCGGTGCGGCCTGCGCCGCGGATGAGCAGCGCGTCGCCCGTGAAGGCCATGGCCTGGTCACGCGAGACGTACGTCACGCAACCGCTCGTGTGCCCTGGTGTGGCCCGCACGGTGAGCGCCTCGGCGCCGAACGTGACGGTGTCCCCGTCGCGGACGGGCACGTCCACCCCCTCCGCGCCGCCGGCCGCCGCCACCACGATCGCGCTCCCGAGGCGCTGCTTGAACAGCCACGCCGACGTGACGTGATCGGCGTGGACGTGCGTCTCGAGCGTGTGGGTGAGGGTGAGCCCGAGCTCGTTGACCAGCGCCGCGTCGCGCGCGTGCTGCTCGAAGACGGGATCGATGAGCACCGCCTCGCGCGTCGCCTCGTCGGCGAGCAGGTACGTGTACGTCGAGGAGCGCAGGTCGAGGAGCTGGCGGAAGAGCATCGCCGTCGAGCTTACCCCGCCGCCGCGTGGCTGCACGAGGGACCGCTCACTCTCGGAACAGGAGGTCGAGCTTGCCCACGCGGCGCGCGCCGACCGGCTTGGGGAACGTGATCGCGCGGAGCTTCTGGAGCGCGCACGCGTCGAGCGCGGGGCACGAGATCGGAACGCCGGCGACCACCGAGTTGATGGCCGACACCTTCGTGACCCGCCCCTCCTCGTCCACGGTGAAGGAGTACGATGCGTCCAGGAAGCGGTAGCTCTCGCGGGTCGGGTTCGCCGCGACGCACGCCACGGGCGCGCACGCCTGGAAGCTCGGCACCCTGGACCGGAGCAGCTCCATGGCGCCGGATTTCGAGTCGAAGGGCCCGACGTCTATGTACGTGTACCGGACGCTGCGCGCGCCGACGCCGCGGGGCGGCGAGGAGGCGTCAACGAGCGGCGCCGACGGCGGATCGATGACGCCCGAGGGCCGCCCCGCGTCCGGGGCGCCCCCTGAGGGGCTGACGCGCGGCGGCGCTGGCGGAGCGGCGAGGCCCGTCGCGGTGGCCGGGCCGGTCGGCGGGTC
>CAZHGG010000213.1:0-8509 GCA_964531755.1 uncultured Polyangiaceae bacterium | reverse complement strand
GCGGGCGAGCGACGCGCCGGCGCCGAGGAGCGAGAGCGCGCACGCGACCTGCGCCGCCATGCGCAGGCCGCGCCGCTGCTCGGGGGAGAGGGGCGCGCGCTCGGGGGCCGCGACGGTGGGCGCGGGCGCCGGGGTGGGCTCGATCGAAGGGACATGCGACGGGTTCGACATGAGGGGCTCCTGGGTTGGGGTGCGCCCTGGACCATCGCAAGCGACGTGCCAGTGGTTCACTGGTTCAATCACTTGATGGATCACTAATTGCTGAGAGCATGGCTCATGACCCTCTCCCCGTGGCTCCTCTGTCAGCTCGCGGCGCTCTCCGCGGCCGCGTGGCTCTTTTTCCGCACCACGCGCGACCTGCCGCCGGCGCACGCCGGCGCCCTGCGGTGGGCGCTCGTCCGTGCCCTGCCGTTCACGGTGGTGGGCGCCCTGTGCGTCGACTACGCGCTCCGCGTCGTCGGCTACGCGCTCGCCGGGGCGCGCGGCCCGCTCCCGGTCTTCGGCGGCCTCATGGCCTACGGCGCGCTGTTCGGCCTCGGCGGCGCGTACGCCCTCTTCGTCCGCGGGGCGCGGCTCGACGTGTACGGCGCGCTCGACCGCGTCACCGGGCCGCTCGCGCTGCTCGTCGCCGTGGGCCGCCTCGGCTGCTTCATGGCCGGGTGCGAGCACGGCGCCCCCACGTCCGCGCCCTGGGGCGTGCGCTACCCCGCGAGCCACCCGCACTTCGCCGAGCTCGTCCGGGACGGGCTGGCCGACGTAGGCGCCGCGTGGTCGCGGCCGCTCCACCCCGCCACGCTGTACGAGGCGGGGTTCGCGCTGGCGGCGTGCGCGCTCTCGGTCGCCCTGCTCCGGCGGCCCTCCACCAAGCCGGGCGGCGTGTTCTTCGCGGGTACGCTGGTGTACGCGGGCGGACGCTTCGTGAGCGAGGCGTTCCGCGGCGACGGCGGCCCCTCCGGAGCCGACCACGGCGCGCTCACCACCGGCCAGGCCATGAGCCTCTTCGCGATCGGGCTCGCCGTCTCGCTCGCCCTCCGCGCCAACGAGGCGCGAGCCGTCGCGGGGGCCGCGCCAGCGGTGAAGCGCTGTCGCGCACGATCCGGACCGCTCGGCTAGCCGGCGCCGAGCTTCTCGAGGAGCCGATCGAGCGCGTCGAGGTCGGCGTAGGGGATCACCACCTCGCCCTTGTTGCCCTGGTCGCGCACGAGCACGCGCGCGCCGAGCGTCCGCGAGAGGCGCGCCTCGAGATCGCGGACCGACGCGCTCTTCTCGGCCGCGGCGGTCCCCTTCGCCTTGTTCTTCTGCGCCTCGCGCTTGTCGCGCGCGGCGCGGACGAGCGCCTCGGTGGCGCGCACGCTGAGCCGCCCCCGCAGCACCTTCTGCGCGAGCTCGCCGAGCTCCTTCGGGTCCTCGGCGCCGAGCAGCGCGCGGCCGTGGCCCTCGCTGAGCTCGCCTTGCACGATCTTCTCGCGCACGTCGGCCGGCAGCCGCAGCAGCCGCAGCGAGTTCGTGATGGTCGTCCGGTTCTTGCCGAGCCGCTCGCCGAGCGACTCCTGCGTGTACCCGTGCTCCCTCACGAGGCGGTCGAGGGCCTCCGCGAGCTCCACCGGGTTCAGGTCCTCACGCTGCACGTTCTCGATGATCGCGAGCTCGAACGCGGCCTTCGGCGAGACGTCCTTCACGACGACCAGCACCTCGAGCAGCCCCGCGCGCTGGCTCGCCCGGAAGCGCCGCTCGCCCGCGATGATCTCGAACACCCCCTCGAGGCCGAGGGCGCCCGGCGCGCGCCGCACCGCGAGCGGCTCGATGAGCCCGTGCTCGCGGATCGACGCGGCGAGCTCGTCGAGCTTCTCGGTGTCGAAGTGGCGACGGGGCTGCCCGCGCTGCGGCACGAGCTTGTCGATCGCGCACGAGAACACGCTCTTGTCGCCGTACGCCGCCGTGACCTTCTGCGGCGCCTGCGCCGCGGGGAGCAGCGCGTCGAGCCCGCGTCCGAGAGCGCGTCGCTTGTCGGTCATGGTCACGGGCTCCGGCCGGCCGATGGTTGGAGCATGGCGTGCCGATCGAGCAGCTCACGCGCGAGGGCGAGGTAGCCCTGCGAGCCCTTCGAGGCCGCGTCGTACAGCAGCGCCGGCTTGCCGTGGGACGGCGCCTCCGAGAGGCGGATGTTCCGCGGGATGACGGCGTCGAACACGAAGAAGTGCTTCTTCACCTCGTCGGCCACCTGGTGGGCGAGGTTGTTGCGCGGGTCGAACATCGTGAGGACGATGCCCTCGACGGTGAGCTCCGCGTTGATGCCGTTCTTCAGGCGATCGAGCGTCGCCATGAGGTGGGTGAGGCCCTCGAGCGCGTAGTACTCGCACTGGAGCGGCACGAGCACGCTCGTCGCCGCCGCGAGCGCGTTGACCGTCAGCAGGCCCAGGGAGGGCGGGCAGTCGACGAGGATGTAGTCGTATTCGGAGAGGGCGGGGGCCAGCGCCGCGCGCAGCTTGTGGGCGCGGTCGGGCGCGTCGACGAGCTCGATCTCGGCGGCCACCAGGTCCTGCGTGGCCGGCGCCACCCACAGGTGCGGCACCTCGGTCGCGATCGCGATGTCCGCGAGCGTGCACCGCCCGATGAGCGCGTCGTACACCGTCGCCTCGCGGGTGCCCGCCCGGACGCCCACGCCCGAGCTCGCGTTCCCCTGGGGATCGAGGTCGAGCAGCAAGGTCTTCGCCTCCGCGGCCGCGAGGGAGGCCGCGAGGTTCACCGAGGTGGTCGTCTTGCCGACGCCGCCCTTCTGGTTGACGACGGCCACGACGCGCGCGCGCTTTGCGCCCGCGCCGAACCGCTTGGATGTCGCGCTGGGGGTCGCCGCTCTTGCCGCCATGGTGCGCGTCCTCTCTATCGTCTCGGGGGGGCGCACCGCAAGGAGCGCCACCTGTGGATTCGCGCTCGGGAAATGCAATCGGTTTTTTTGGGACCCGCGGGCCTCTCGTGTACGGTGTGCGCAGATGTAGGGAAACGTGGGGTTGGCCGACGCCACCCCCCGACCGCACCCCATGAAGAGCCCCCTCCCACGCGCACTCGCTGCCCCCCTCGCTGCCCCCCTCGCGCTCGCGTTCGTCCTCGACGAAGACCCCTCCGTGGTCCGCATCTTGCGGTCGTTCTTCGTGCCGAGCCGCCCCCTCGCCCGACCGGCGGAGGTCGTGGTCCTCGCCGCCCGACGGACCGACCGACCGCGCTGACCGCGCGCCGCACGCCCTGATTTCACCCGCACGTCCACTTCTCTCGCGCGGCGTCCGCCCGCGCGCCCACTCGCCTGCCTCTTCTCTCAGGAGTCCACCATGGCCGTTCCGAAGCACTACCGTTCGATCGAAGAGTTTCACCGCGAGGAGCTGCGCCCGAGCTTCCGCGTCGGCCTCAGCTACGAGGACCTGATGCAGGAGACCACCTTCGAGAGCTCCGACATGCTCTTCGACGACACGCACGACGAATACGACCCCTCGATGATGGAGTGCGAAGACGACTGAGCCCTCGAGCCGCTCGGGGCTCGCGCTTTCTCTTGACTTGGTCCCTCCCGGACCTCCGCCCCCGGCCGACGCCTCTCGGTCCGGGGGCACTTATTTTCTGGGCTCGCGCCGCGCGCGCCGCGGCGTGCTAGCGTCCCGCCCGTGAGCACGGACGGCGACACGAGCGCGTCGCGCGAGGCGGCCCCGCCCGACGGGGCGCGCGTGGCCTCGCGCGGGACCTCGAGCGTCCTCTGGCGCGAGGCGGCCACGGTCGGCGTCGTGCTCGCGGCGTTCGGCTTCTGCGCCATGTTCTTCTTCCTCCGGGAGCGGCTCGAGAAGTCGCTCATCATCGGGCTCGCGGGCGGGGCGGTCGGCTCGTTTCGGTTCGTGACCCGGGCGGTCCGCGGGCGGCGCTGAGCGAGGACGCGCGTGGATCTGCTCCTCGACGAGGCCGCGCTCCTCAAGCTGCCGGGCCTGCGCCCCCGCGACTGCGACTACGTCGCGCTCGACGTGACGTCGGCCCGCGGGCTCTTCCTGTTCTTGTCTCAGGTGTCGCCGGTCGCGTGCCTGCTCGCCGCGAGCGTCGCGGGGCCCGCGCTGCGGGAGGCCCTCGTGGCGCGGCTCGGCGGTGGCGCGGAGGCCGAGGCGTGCTGCGCGTTCCTCTCCGGCGCGTGGCTGCCTACCGGCGCGGTGCCCCACGTCGGCGAGCCGCTCGTCACGTGGCTCGAGGACATCGCCCTCGGCGCGCCGGGCGAGCCGGTCGCCTACGGCAAGACCCCGTCGCGCGCCACGAAGCTCGCCAGGCTGCTCCGCGCGCGGGCCGGCGCCTACCCGCGCCGACGCGTGCTCGAGGCGGCCCGCCGGGCCTACGAGGGCGCGTACAACGCGCACGACGCCGTCGCCTGCGCCTTCGTGGGGTACCCCGCGGAGGCGCTGCGGGTGGCCGGTGAGCTCGTGGCCAGCCGCGAGAAGAGCACGAGCATCCGCCGCGCCACGGCCGAGGTCGTGCTCTGGGCTACGCGGGCCGGCTACGCGCCGCGCACGGTGCTCGCCGTGCCCCTCTCGCGCGGCAGCGCGCCGCCGCCTGCGCCGGTCGCCCTCGAGTCGGCCGACCTCCTGCCCGCGGACGACGCGCCAGACCCCGAGGCGGGGCCCGCGGGCGGGCCAAAAAGTGGAGCCCGAGGGTGAGAGGCACTTGACGCCGAAACGACAAAACGTATGGTGCCCGTCCCCTCATGCAAGTCACCGTCTCGCGAATCTCGCAGGTCCTCCTCGAACTCCAAGTCGACATCCCCGCTGACAAGGTGAAAGCCGAAGTCGAGCGCGTGTACACGAGCCTCTCCAAGAAGGCGCACGTCAAGGGATACCGCCCGGGCAAGGCGCCGCGGCCCGTGCTGAAGACGCTCTACGGCGCGCAGGTCGAGAACGACGTCGCGCAGAACCTCGTGAACGCGAACCTCCCGGTCGCGCTCTCCGAGCAGAACGTCACGCCGATCAGCCAGCCCCAGGTCACCGACGCGAGCCGCGTGAGCGGCAACGCGCCGTTCACCTTCAAGGCGCGCATGGAGGTGCAGCCCGAGCTCGACGACGTGAAGTACGAGGGCTTCCAGCTCTACCGCCCCAAGGTCGAGGTCTCGGACGCGGAGGTCGACGCCCAGATCGAGGCGCTCCGCGTGCGCCACGCCACCTTCAAGACCCCCGAGCCGGCGCGCGCCGCCGCCCCGGGCGACGTGGTGACCATCGACTTCACCCTCTCGGTCGACGGCAAGCCCGTGGCCGACGGCGGCGGCGAGGGCGTGCAGCTCGAGCTCGGCGCCGGCCAGGCGCTCCCCGAACTCGACGCGGCGCTCGTCGGCAAGTCGGTGGGCGACGCGCTCGAGGTCGACGCGGCCTTCCAGGCGAACCACCCCCGCAAGGACTTCCAGGGCAAGACCGGCAAGTTCTCGGTGAAGGTGACCGACGTGAAGGAGCGCCAGCTCCCCGAGGTCGACGACGAGTTCGCGAAAGACGTCGGGAACTTCGGCACCGTGGTCGAGCTCCGCGCCGACATCCACACGCGCCTCGAGAAGGTCGCGAAGGAGCGCAGCGAGACCGCCGTCGCCGAGCAGATCGTCGCCAAGCTGAACGAGCTGAACCCCTGCGAGGTGCCCCCGTCGCTCGTCCTCCAGCAAGCGCAGATGCTCCAGCAGGAGCTCGCAGCCCAGGCCCGCCGCCTCGGGCAGCGCTTCACCCAGGCCCAGGCCGAGGAGCTCGGCCGCGCGGTCCTCGCCGACGCCGAGCGCAAGGTGCGCGCGGGCCTCATCATGGCGGGCATCGCCCGGAAGAACCAGTTCCAGGTCACCGCCGAGGACATGGAGAAGGGCTACGCCGAGCTCGCCGAAGAGACCGGGAAGAACGTCGCCAAGCTGCGCGTCGAGTACCGCGAGAAGGCGAAGCAGGACATCCTCGTCGGGATGATCCTCGAGGACAAGATCCTGGACTTTATCGAGAGCAAGTCCAACATTGTCGACGGCGATCCCCCGGCGCCCGAGGCCAAGGCGGAAGCGGCCAAGGCGGAAGAGCCGAAGGCCGAGGACGCCAAGGCCGAAGAGCCCAAGGCCGAGGCGGACGCGAAGTAGGAAGCGACCCCGACGACCACGACCGACCCAAGGCCCGCGCAGGACACTCCTTCTCGGGCCTTCCCTTTTCGAGCGCGCGAAAGGCCTGTCCGACCCATGACGAAGCGTCCAGAGAACCGCACCCAGGCGATCCACTACCTCGAGTCCAACCGCGCGGAGCTCGAGCGCGCGCGCGCCTTCACCCCGTATGTCGTCGAGACGACGCACCGGGGGGAGCGCAGCTGGGACATCTTCAGCCGCCTCCTGAAGGACCGCATCATCTTCCTCGGCACGCCCATCGACGACGACGTGGCCAACGCCGTGGTGGCGCAGCTCCTCTTCCTCGAGAGCGAAGACCCCGACAAGGAGATCATGATCTACATCAACTCGCCTGGCGGGGTGGTGTACAGCGGGCTCGCGATCTTCGACACCATGCAGTACGTGCGCTGCCCGGTCTCGACCGCGTGCATCGGGATGGCGGCGTCGATGGGCGCGGTGCTGCTGGCGGCGGGGCAGAAGGGCAGCCGCTCGGCGCTCCCCAACGCGCGCATCATGATCCACCAGCCGCACGGCGGCGCGCGTGGCCAGGTGACCGACATCGAGATCCAGGCGCGCGAGGTGAAGCTCCTGAAGGACACCCTCACCGACATCCTGGCGAACGCGACCGGCAAGAACCGCGACCACATCGCCAAGGACATCGAGCGCGACTTCTACATGGGGGCGACGTCCGCGAAGGAGTACGGCCTCATCGACCACGTGTTCATGCCCAAGAAGAAGACCCCGGAGGAGAAAGAGAAGAAGTAGGGCGCCGCCCGCTTCGCTGGCCTCGTCCTGCTCGAGCGCGGCTCCCGGTCACGAGGCCGGGGTCGCGCTCGTTCGCGTCCGGGGCTCAGCGCTCGCGCGCGAAGTGGAGCACCTCGCCCAAGAACGGGTGCTCCTCGAAGCCGGCCGGCTCGAAGCCCACCTTCTTCAGCACCCGCACCGAGGCCGTGTGCCACGGCAGGGTGGTGGCGAGCACGCGGCGCACGCCGGGCTGCGCGAGCGCCCAGTCGACCTGGGCCTGCACGCCCTCGGTGGCGAAGCCTTGCCCCTGGGAGCCCGCGTCGATGCCGTAGCCCACCTCGACGACCCCGGCCTCGCTCGGTGAGCCGTGGAAGACCACGCTGCCCACCACGCGGCGCTCGCCGTGCCCCTCGCGCGTGATGAGCAGGCGGTCGCCCCAGAGCCTGCGGCCAGGATCGCTCTTGATGGCCTCGATGGACGCGCTGAACGCGCGCTCGATGAGGGTGCGGCCCGGCCAGGGGTGCGGCAGCTTGGCCCCGGCGAGACGCGAGACCTCGCCGCGATCGTCTTGCAGCACGGCCTGCACCAGGGGCACGGTGACCGGCACGAGCTCCAGGCGCTGAGTGATGAGGATCGTCATCGGAGGCCCCCCCTGGAGCCTACGCTAGGCGCCCCGGACGCGCAGCGGCCGACGTCGCGGCGGGCGCGCGCGGGGTGTTGACGGATAGCCATTCGTGAGTAAAAGTTTCGCACACGAAATAATCGTCGGCGCGACGATTCCTCAGAAAGTGCGTGAAGAGTGGCCGCTCCGCTTCCGGCAGGCGTCAAGGACGACGTCCAGCAAATCCTCGAGACGATCATCTACCTCTACACGGAGAGCCGTCGCATCACGAAGGAGCTCGCGCGCCGCGCGCAGCTCACGGGGCCGCAGCTCACGGTGGTGAAGATCCTCGAGCAGATAGGCGAGCTCTCGCTCTCCGAGCTCTCCGAGCGGATCCGCGCGCAGAACAGCACGGTCACGGGCATCATCGACCGGATGGAGCGCGAGGGGCTGGTCGCGCGCGAGCGCTCCAAGGAAGACCGCCGGGTGGTGATCATCCGGCTCACGCCGAAGGGCCTCGCGCTCGCGGAGGACATCCCGCTCGAGCCGATGGAGGTGTTCCAGGGCGCGCTCACGAGCCTCTCGAAGGACGAGATGCGCGAGCTCTTGCGCATCCTCCTCAAGGTGTCGAAGCGTGTGAAATCGATCGTGCGTCGCGACGTGGGCGCGCCGCTGGACAAAGCCGAGAAGGCGGAAGAGAGAGAACCATGAGCGCATTCGATCGAGATCCGGATCTCACCGTCATCACCTGCGCGGTCACCGGCGTGCTCGCGAACCGCAAGCAGTGCCCCGGCATCCCGTACACCCCCGTCGAGATCGCCGAGGAGGCCAAGCGCGCGTACGACGCGGGGGCGAGCGTGGTGCACATCCACGCCCGGCACCCCGACGGCGCCCCCACCTACAGCCCCGCCGTGTTCGCCGAGATCAAGGCGGAGATCGAGGCACGGTGCCCGATCCTGCTCAACTTCTCGACGGGCACCATGCTCGACGACGTGAGCGAGCAGTGCCAGTACCTGCGCGAGTCGCGGCCCCACATCGGC
>CAZHGG010000212.1:0-8530 GCA_964531755.1 uncultured Polyangiaceae bacterium | reverse complement strand
GGGTGCTGTCCGGAGCCGTGCAGTCTACATCCGTGTTGTTCGAGCTCGGGCCGGGCGGCGTCGCCGGGCCGGGCGGCAAGGTGGGGCTCCGGGTCGAGACGCTGCGGTGACCGAGCCGCCTCCAGACCTGCCCGAGTGCCTCGCGTGCGGCGCCTGCTGCTTCTCGCGCCTCGACGCGTACGTCGCGGTGAGCGGCGCCGACCACGCCCGCCTCGGCGAGCGCGCCGACGACCTCGTGACGTTCCGAGGCAACCGCGCGTTCCTGCGCATGGTCGACGGTCGCTGCGCGTCGCTCGAGCTCGCGCCCGCCACGCGCGAGCTCGTCTGCGCGATCTACGCGCTGCGCCCGGAGGTGTGCCGCGCGCTCGAGCGGGGCTCGCCCGAGTGCCTCGGTGAGCGGGCGGCGAAGGCAGAGCGCCCCGCCGCGGCCCTCGACGCCCTCGCGCGTCCAGAGATGCCAAACAGAGATCGCTCGCCCGACGCGTAGCGGAGGGCCGCGTGCGGGAGGGCCCCAATGAGTTCACTTCATTGGGGCGGGGTGGCGCGTGCCGCCCCGGTGCCAAGGGAGAGGCCTGTCCAGCATCGCGGGACAGGTCGTGAATCAGCGCCTCCGCGCGCGGCGCCACCCGAAGACCGCGAGCGCCAGCCCGGCGGCGCAGAGCGACCACGGCGGCGCGCCGTCGCGGAGCGAGGTCGTGTCGCAGCCGCAGCCGCGCGAGGTGGGCCGCATGGCGGGCGTGGGATCGACCGCGGGCTCCGCGGCGCGCCCGGGCGGCGCGCCGCAGAAGCGCTCGCGGACGCACTGGCTCTCCGCCGGGCACTCCCCCGTAGGGCACTCGCCGGTCTGTTCCCACGCGCGGGACGCACCCCCGTGGCCGCGGTCGTGGACGCACAGGGAGCGCTCCTCGCACTTGGCGCCCCCGCACTGATCGTCGCGCTCGCACGAGGTGGGGGCGCAGTAGTGGCCGTACAGGTACCGCGAGGTCTGCCCGGCGGGGCACGAGGGGGGCGGGCCCAGGTCGGCCGCCGCGTCCCAGGAGCACGTGAGGAGCGCCAGCCCCGCGGCGAGCGCGGCGAGAGGCCGCGGTGTCGAGAGGCCGCTCGGCGGGCGTGGGCGTGCGGGAGCCATGGCGTGAGCGTACGCGAGCGCGCCGCGACCCGCACGGGTGAACGGCGCCCGGTCGCTTCGCCCGCCGGGCGGGAGCTGAATTTAGATAAAAATGACCAAATGTCGCTTGTGGGAGCCCGCACCCTGCGGGAGCCTTCGAGCAGAGCGCGAGCGCGCAGAAAGGGGCCGACCATGTTTTCCCTGAGGACCGGCAGCAGCAAGGCGGCGTGCACCCTGTGCCCCATCGGGGCCGCTTCTCACGTGGCCGACGGCGCGGTGTGCCCGATGGTCAATCGCCGCCGCGCGGCCGGCTCGACGCTCTTCGTCGCGGGCGCGCCCGCCGAAGCCGTCTACTACGTGATGCACGGGACGATCGCGCTCTCGCGCGGCGGCGCGGAGGCCATCGGGGAGGGGGCGCCGCACGCCCTGCGCCGGGCGGGCTCGCTCCTCGGCCTCGAGGCCATCATCCGGCCCACCTATCTCGACTCGGCGCGCGCGATCTCCGACGTCACCGTCTGCGTCACGAGCCGCGCGCAGATGCTCGCGTGGCTGGGCGAGACCGGCACGTCGCGGGTCGTCCTCGACTGCTTGCTCGAGACCCTCGCCTCGGACAACCCCTCGCGCGCCACCACGGATGGGAGCGCGCCGCGGCGCATCGCGAGGTGGCTGCTCGACTCGACGCAGCAGCGGCGGCTCCCGCGGTCGGTGCTCGCGGGGCTCCTCGGGATGAAGCCGGAGACGCTCTCGCGCGGGCTGGCGACCCTCGTCCGCGGTGGCAGCATCTCGGCCACGCGCACGCGCATCGAGATCCTCGACGCGGCGCTGCTCGAGGCGATCGCGGGGGGCGCGGCGCCCGCCGGAGCCCGCTCCGCTTAGGCGCTCGTGGCGGTCAGCGGGTCGCCGCGCGCGGGCGTCAGCGCTTGGTCGAGGGCGGGGCCACGTACTTCACGCTCCGCACGAGGTCGCGGAACCGCACGTTCAGCTCCGCCAGCTTGGCCTGCGACTCCACGAGCTTCTTGCCGACCTCTTCGCTGCGCTTCGAGAGGTCCTCGAGCCGCTTGGTGAGCTGCGCGCGCAGCTTGTCGGCGAGCTTGTTCTTCTCGATCGAGCGGAGGCTGCGGCGGGTCTCTTCGCTCTGGCTCGACAGCTCGCCGAGCTGCCGCTGATGGTCGTTCGCGATGTCGTTCAGGCGGAGGATCTCGGCGCGCACGCCCCACGCCTCGGTGAGCGACGCCTTCGTGGGCCCGTCCACCGCGGGGCTCGCGAGCAGAGACTTCACCGCGGCCTCGGCCACGGGGGACATCCATGACTCCGAGCGTTGCACGCTGACGCGCTCGTCGACGAGCAGCTCGCCCTCGCTCCGCGGCTGGATGTCGTAGGGCACGAGCGCCGAGCCGGTGCCGACGTTGTCCTCGGTGCCGGCCGGCGGCTTCTCGAGGTGGCTCCCCGAGATGCGCGCGTGCTTCACGAGCACCTTGGCGACCGTCGCCGCCCCGTTGCGCACGCGGTAGAGGGTCTGCGTCGCGCTGTCGCGCTCGATCGTGAGCTGCCCGTTCTCGATCTTCTGGACGCGCTCGCCGAGCTCGTCGTGCTTGGTCGACCGATCGACGGCCACCCCGCGATCGAGCGCGAAGGGCACCGTGGCGGTCGCGCCCTCGGGGAGCGGATCGACCATGCCCTGACCGAGGAACGCGCCGTGATCGAACACCGCGATCGGGCCGCGCTCGAGGGCGCCGCCGCTCTTGTTGACGAAGCGGACCACCCGGAACGGGTGCGCGAAGGAGCCCGGCACCGCGCCGTCGGGGGCGTACAGGAACGCGGCGTCGCCGGGGAGCTTCTTGGCGAGGAGCATCACCATCGTGGCCGACTTGTCGGGGATGGTCACGTTGAGGGGCAGGTCGTACCGCGTGACGCCGCTCGTGGCGCTGATGGCCGCCAACGACTGGAGGTTGCGCGGGCCTGACGGCAACGTCGGAGAGCGGGTGGCCGGGGCTGGAGGGGGCGGCGGCGGTGGCGGCGGCGGCGAGCCGGGGCGCACGGCCCCGCCGCGGGGCGCGCTCGGCTTCTTGGGGGCTTCGTTCTTCGATGACCGCGCGGGGCCAGCCCCGCGGCCTGCGCCGCCAGCGCCGCTCCCGAACGCGCCGAGGCCGGCCTCGTCACCGTCGGACTCGGCATCGTCCCGCGCCTCGGCCGGGGGCGCCGTCGGCTCGGGGGAGGGGGCCTCCTGACGTGCGTACTGCTGCTGCGCGAGCGAGGTCTCCGCGCGAGGCACCGCCGCCACCACCTCGCCCTCGTCGGTCACGGTGGGGCGCGACGGCACGATCGGGGTGCCGAGCGTGGCCTCGAACGCGACCGGCGCGCCCGCGACGAGGGACAGCCGCACGTCGGTCCAGTCTTCGCCCGAGAGGTTCTGGACGATGCCCCAGGCCTGCATCGACGCCACGCCGTTGCCCTCGACCACCAGCCGGTACGACGGGCGCCACATCGGGGCCTCCGTGACGTAGCCCACCTGCAAATCGTGCTGCTTGCCGTCGAGCTGCAGGACCACCTCGCGGATGTGCCGCCGCTCCTGCTCGGTGCAGGGGCGCAGGCGAGGCTCGGGCTCCTCGCCCGGTGGGCGCCGCCGGGGCACGCTCGCGAGCGGGTTTGGATCGCACTCGGGCACGTCCTCGGGGCTCGCGATGGGGAACGCCGCGGCGCGCACGCTGCTGCCGCCCTTCTCCATCACGGCGAGGGTGGCGAGGAAGTCGCCGACGGCGCCCTCCTTCATCTTGAATCGCACCTCCGACTCCTCCACCAAGCCGCCGCGCTCGAAATAGGCAATTCCGTTCCGATAGACGACGACCCGCTGGAGGGGGAGGTTCGAGCTCACCGCGGCGGTGCCGCCGCAGCCGAGCGTGGCGACCGCGCCGAGGGCGGAGAGCAGAGCCCCGAGAGACGAAAATGCCTTCATGCGGCGAACGTACACGAGCGCTCACGGCGCGGGAAGCCTGGCCTCTGCGCGCTCCCGCGGCGCGCCTCGCGTCAGCAGGCGCTCCCGCCGGCGCGCATCCCCCCCACGAGCTCCAGGACCGTGCTCTGCAAAATGCCATATTCGAAGTTGCCATAAAGCATGGCGCGGCCGCCGTCGAAGACGTAGGTGGGCGACCCCTGCATGCCGAGGCGCTCCTTCTCGTTGTGGTCCTCCCACACCGCGGCGAGGGCCGAGCCGTCGTCGAGGCGGGCCTCGATGAGTCCCCGCGGGAGGCCGAGCTCCTCGGCCACCTCGAGCTGCGCCGAGCGCAGGGCGATGTTCACCTCGCCCACGAAGAAGCGCTCCCGGAGGCGCCGCTGGTACTCGCCGCCGAGCGCGCCGTCGTCACCGGCGACCGCGAGCGCGGCCTTGATCGCGGCGGCGGGCGCCCACGATGACGCGGGCAGCGCCTTGCGCCAGCACTCACCGCTCACGTCGCGCCGGCCCGCCTGCTCGGCGATCTTCCGCGTGGCCGCGACCCGCCCGTCCACGCCGTCTTTCGCCCACGCGCCCTTCTCCAGGCGCCAGCGCACGCTCCCGAACACCGGCACGACGCGGTAGTCGACCCGCAGGTGCTCGCCGAGCTCCTGCAGCACGCGGTCGAGCTTCGGCTGCGCGACGAGCGCCCAGACGCAGAGGGGATCGGACCAGTAGCTGAAGGTCGTACGCGCGCTCGTCATGGCCGTGTCCTCGGGCGGGGCGCCGCCCCTCCGTGGGAGCCGCCTCGCGCCGCGAAGGGTGCACGCCCGGCGCGCGCTGCGCAATTCGATCGGCGGCGCGTTGACGGTGCGGTGGGGCGCACCCACCTTGCTCGCCAAGACCCGAGCCGCTCGGGAGAACAACGGAGCCGTGATGATCGTCGCCTGCAGCGCCTGTGCCCAGGAAAACCGCCTCCCCGCCGCGCGCCTCACCGACAAGGCGCGCTGCGCCTCCTGCAAGGCGCCGCTGCTGCCGCTCGCCCACCCGGTGGCCGTCGGCTCCGCCGCCGACTTCGACGAGCTCGTGCGCGACGCGCGCGTGCCCGTGCTGGTCGACTTCTGGGCGGCCTGGTGCGGGCCGTGCCGGGCGGTCGCCCCCGAGCTCGAGAAGCTCGCGCGGGACCGCGCGGGCCAGGCCGTGATCGCGAAGGTCGACACCGACGCCCTGGGCGAGGTGGCCTCCCGGTTCGGGATCCGCAGCATCCCCACGATGATCTTGTTCCGGCAGGGCCGCGAAGCGCAGCGCGAGAGCGGGGCCATGACCCACGCGGTCATCGCCTCCCGGTTCGGGCTCTAGCGCGCGAGCTCACGCGTGGGCGTCCGTGAGTGAGGGGCGTCCGGAAGTTTGTCCGAAAGGCGAGGCGCGGGGCGACGCGGGAGCGCGATATGCTCCAGGAGGTCCATGCCCCGCGCGCTCCCCCCGACCCTGCTGGCCCTCGCGCTCTTGTCCTTGGCCGGCGGGTGCTCCTCCGACGTGTCGCCCGCCGCCGGTGCCCTCGCCCCGCTCGTGGTGCCCGCCGGGTGCGATCCGCTCCTCGGCGGCGCCGTCTGCTCTCTGCCCTTCCCGTCGGACCACGCGCGCAAGCCCGACGCCGCGAGCCCCACGGGCGCGCGGATCGTCGTGCCAGAGGGCGCGAAGCTGGTGGCGAGCTCCGGGCGCTCGGGCGACGTACACGGGGCGCTCCGGCTCGACGGGTTCTCGACGCTGACGCCCATCGTCGCGACCCTCCCCGGGGCGCTGTCGGCGCAGGGCCTCCCCGCGCTCAACTCCGACGGCTCCCTCAGCGTCACCGTCGCGAGCCCGACGCTCCTCGTCGACGCCGGCACGGGCGAGCTCGTCGCGCACTACGCCGACGTCACCGGCCAGCCCGGGGACGAGGCGGAGCTCGGCACGAAGCGGCCGCTGTCGCTGCGGCCGTTTCGCATGCTCAAGCCGCGCACGCGCTACGTGGTCGCGCTCCGCGGTGTCTTGACCGACGCGGGCGCTCGCGCCGCCCCCGCCGAGGGCTTCCGGCGCCTCCGCGACAAGACGGCCGACGAGCCGGCGCTCGCGCCCCTCCGCGACCGGTTCGAGCGCGACGTCTTCGCGCCGCTCGAGAGGCTCGGGGTGCCCCGCGCTGAGCTCCAGCTCGCGTGGGATTTCACGACCGGCTCGGAGGACGCGCCCCGCGCCGACATGCTCCGTGTGCGCGAGCTCACCCTCGCGTGGCTGAAGGAGAACGCCCCGAAGGTCGAGGTGACGCGCGTCGAGCCGCGCAGCGGGCCCACGTGGAGGGTCGTGTTCGGCACGATCGCGGTCCCCGCCTTCGTCGACTCGGACGAGCCCGGGGCGCGCCTCGCCCGCGACAAGGCCGGCTCCGTCACCGTCCGCGGCACGACGAAGGTGCCGTTCTCCGCGCACGTGCCGACCTCGCTCAGGACCACGTGCGCCCCGGGGCGCTCCCTCGCGTACGGCCATGGTTTCTTCGGCACCCAAGAGGAGATGACCTCCGCGCCCGCGACGTCCACCTCGAACGCGCTCGGGGCCGTCACGTTCGGGGTCGACTGGCTCGGCCTCTCGAAGCCCGACCTCGGCTGGCTCGCCAACACCCTCTCGGCCGACCCGGCGCGCGCGGCCGAGCTGACCGACCGCCTCCACCAGGCCATGGCCAACTGGATGGTGGTCACCGACGCCGTGCGTCGCTCGGGCTTCGCCGCGCCCGAGCTGCGCCGCCCCGACGCCGGCGAGGGCGCGTGCGTCGCCGAGGGGCAGGCCGGCGCGCTGCTCTACGACCCGTCCCGCGTCGACTACTACGGACCCAGCCTCGGCGCGATCCTGGGCGGCGTGCTCTCGACACTCGACCCGAACATCACGCGCGCCGTCCTCAACGTGCCCGGCGCCGGCCTCACCCACATGATGCCCCGCTCGGAGGCGTTCGGCCCCCTCTTCGCGCTGGTGCACCTCGTCTTCGGCGATCCGCTGCTGGACCACGCGTTCGCCGCCTCGATGCAGGGAGGGCTCGACAGCGTCGATCCCGCGCTCTACGCGTCGCGCATGCTCACGCAGCAGCTCCCCGGCTCCCCGGCCGACCGCCGCGTTCTGCTGCAGGTGGGCCTCGGCGACGCGGCCGTGCCAAACCTCGGCGCGTTCCTCTACGCGCGCGAGCTCGGCCTCGCGATGACCTCCCCCGAGCCGGTCGCGGTGTTTGGAGTGAAGGCCGCGCCGCCGGAGACCCTCTCGTCGGCGATGACGCTCTTCGACTACGGGCTCGGTACGAACAACCCGCTCCCCAAGCCCGTCCCCCCAAACGTGGTCCACGACGACCTGCGCAAGCGACCCGAGGCGATGAGCCAGCTCGACAAGTTCTTCACCCCGCAAGGCCAGATCACGCACCCTTGCGCGGGGCCCTGCCGGTTCACGCTCAAGTAGCGAATGGCTATCCCACGCACGGGCGCCGCCCCGGCGTCGCGACCCCACCGCTCCGCCTCGCTGCTCGCGCCGCTCGCCGTGGCGCGCGAGCTCGGCGCGCTGGCGCGCCGGCTGGACGCCGAGGTCGACGCGCTCCCGCTCGAGCTCTTTCGCGTCGCCGTGGGCCTCGTCGCGACTGCCTATTTCGCGCGCCTCGCGTGGGAGGCGGGCGACATCGTCGCGGCCGACGGCCTCTACGACCACGCGCTCTCGCGCGACATCTTCTGGTTCTCGGCCCAGCCGCTCTTTCACACGTGGATGGGCGCCGCGTGGGTGCGCGCCGTGTACGCGGCAGGCGGGCTGGCGTCGCTCGCGCTCGCCGCCGGCGCCAGGGCGCGGCTCTCCGCCGCGGTCGCGTATTTAGTTGCAGTATGCAGCTATCGTTACAGCTTCCTCGTCGTGTCGGTCGACGACGCCGTGGTCCACCTGCTCCTCGCGTGGATGATCCTGCTGCCCGTGGGGCGCGCGCTCGGGCCCACGACGCTGCTCCGGCCCACCCGCGCCCGGCTCCGCGAGGCGCTGGAGGTGCGCGCGCCCGGCCTCGCGCTGCGCCTCTTCCTCGCGAACGTCGCGCTCGTGTATCTGGTCGCCGGCCTCACGAAGTGGCGCAGCCCGCTGTGGCTCCAGGGTGACGCGCTGCTCGCGGTCATGAAGCTCCCGGCGAGCTTCTGGCCGGAGCGGTTCTCGGCCGACCAGTCGTGGCTCCTGCGGCCGCTCAACTGGGCCGCGCTCGCCCTCGAGCCGCTCTTCGCGCTGCTCGTGGTGCTCCCGCCGCGCCACGTGTGCAAGCGGGCGCTCGGCGCGCTCCTCGTGGGGTTTCACGCCTGCATCGTGCTCACGCTCGACGTGGGCCTCGCGAACGTCGCGTGCGTGGCGCTCGGGCTCGTGCTCTTTCGGACCGAGCTCGTCGACCTCGCGCGGGCGAAGCTCGGGGCCCCGCCGCGCCGCGTGGGCCGCCCCTCGCGCGCGGCGCCTGCGCGGAC
>CAZHGG010000211.1:0-8542 GCA_964531755.1 uncultured Polyangiaceae bacterium | reverse complement strand
TCTCGGGGTCTTCGAGGAGGATGCGGGGCTCGAGGCTCGGGGTCTCGTCTTTGCCTATCCAGGTCAGCTCGAGCTTGGTCTTTTTCATGGTCGGGAGCGGAGCGCGAGGAAAGAGGAGCCGGGGGCGCGCGCGAGCTCCCCACGGGCAGGCTACCGCAGGTGGCTGGGCGGGTGCGCATGAAGACGTGGTTGGCGCGCGTCCGCGGGCGCAGGGCTCGCCGCGTCTCGCGTGGGCGCAGAAGAACGGGCGCTGCCCACAGGTACGCTTCCGTCCGTTCTACCCTCTCGGGCGCCGTCCACGTTTGCGCTGCTCCACGATGAAGGGTTGGAGCTCCCCCTCCGCCGAGGCGAGGGCGGCCCTCTTCGCCTTGAGCTGTTCGTCGTTCTGCTTCAGGTCCTTCTTGGAGCCCCCGGCGGCGTTCAACACATCGAGCTCCGCCTCGAGCTCCTTCACCGCGGCCCCGAGCGACGCGACAAGGGCCTCGCCCTTCTTGGTCGCGAGGTCGAGATCGGCGTCCGTCCACCAGGCATCGTCGTCGAACCCGAGGCTCGCGAACGCCTTGAAGAGCCTCAGGTGGAGATCGCGCGCGAACTCCGGGTTCAGCTTGAACCGCCGGTGCCGCTTGATGAACGCGTGGCGTGCGCCTTCCTCGTGGGGGACTTGGAGGGTGCGGAGAGAGTCGAGCTTCGCGCAGTACCGATCGGGCCCGGGCTCGATCTCGCCCAAGTAGAACGTGTCCGGAGTGCCATCGCCGTCGCGAAGGTTGATGAAGAAGTCTTTGATGTCTTGCAGCGTCTCGGCGCCCTTCAGGCCTGCCAACGGCCTCTTGACGATTTCGGCCACCACGAGCCGCTTCGAGCGCAGCGCGTTGCAGGGGCGGGAGATCACCAAGACGAGGCCCTCGTCCACGAGTGGGGCAGGATCGGACGACGTGTGATCCGCGATGTACGTCTGGATGTCATCCAGAACGTCGCCTTGCTCCAAGGGCTGGTCGTCAGGTTGCGCGGGGAGAAGGATCGGCATCGCCTCTTGCGAAGTCCCGTGCGGTGTTGCGCGCCCATGCGCTGGATAGCTCGCTGCCGATCGGGGGCTCCGCCTCACGGGCCCGAGGCTTGACGAATCGCGCCGGAACTCGCCTCCCGTTGACGGGCTTCTGGTCGATGCAGCTCGCGAGACGTGCCCACACCTTGACCGACGAGGCCTCCTCCTCCAAGCGGACGCGCGCCAACCGGAGCCCGAAGCCCAGTCGCTCAGCATGGGCAAGCGACGTGACCTCGGGCGAGAGGATCGCATCCAACGTGGTCAGGTAGGTCTCGAACTCCGGCAGGAAGTCGCCCCCAAAGGTGGTCAACACCCTCTGCGCGACCGCGAGCTCATGACGTACCTCTTCGAGGTTCGCCTGGTACTCCGGTCCGGTGGTGGTGGCGGTGCCGGCGCTCGTGGCGTGACCGAACTCGGACAACGCGCAGCCGGAGTAGAACGCCGTCTGGGGCGGCGCGGCCCACATCGCCGGCGACGCGCCGAGGAACGTCGCGGCGGCCGCCCAGGCACACAGCTTCCTCCAGATACCCGCCGTTCGTGAGGTCCCGTATTCGCTTGCCGCGAGGACGTTCATTGGACGGTCTCCCGGACGCCGAAGCGGTGAAGCTCACCGTGGTTCAGAAGCTTGAAGAAGGCGCGGTTCACCAGCGTATTCGCCTGGGTGAAGATGCCCTCGAGGTCGCTCTCTGCCGGAAGCGTCCGGATCGCGCGGGTCTCGATTCGTGCCGCGCGGATCTCCCCCGCGGGGCGATCGACGACGGAGTTCACCGAGACGATGAGATGGCCCCCGTCGTCGTGTTCGACGAACCGAAGCCCGAACTCCCGGCCCGTCGCGTGGTCTTCGTGTTGGAAGGTGCCGGTGATCGGCACGACGTGCGCCAGGTCGTCGACCCCCTCCCAGTGCTTCTGGCTCTCGATGACGTCGATTTTGGTCAGCTCGAGGCGGACGGGCTTGGGCCGCGTGAGCCCGCGCTCCTCGCAAAAGGCCCTAAGAAGGTCGAACTCCGCCAAGGCCTGGCGGAGCAGACCTGCCCGGCCGTCTCGCGAAGAGAAGCGGGGGTACGCCTCGCCGAGCGCGCGCCAGTTCATGTAGAACCGGTCGTGCTGAATTTGGAGCACCCGCACCTTGTCCGGCGAAGTCATCACGGCGCGGAGGGGAGGGTTGCCGAGGATGAACTCGGGGCCGTCCGCGAACGCCGGCTGGAGATGCCTCTCGGGGAACTCGTGGCGCCGCGCGTCCCAGTAGACCCCGAGGACGATGCCATCGAGGAGGGGCACCGGCTCGAACACCACGCCGCAGACCACCTCGACGACCGGAGGCCGCGCCAGCGCGGGGAAGATCTCTAGGCTTTCTGGAGCTTTGGCCGTGCTCATGAACCGCATCCAGGAGGACTCTTGCCAGAGTAGTCCGTCTGTTCAGTGGGTCAACAACTACTGTCCCGTCCTTCGTTCCCGCCCGACGCGCCGAGGGTCGCGAAATACGCGGCCGGAAGTTGTACTACGGCTAGCGAGCAGCCCCTGCTTCCTCCCAGCCCGAGAGGAGCGCTCGGTGCTCCGGCGATGGCGCGCGCAGCCTCCGCGGGGATCGGAGACGGGGCGCAGCGAGTGAGCGCCGAAGCGATCGGGGCGCCCCGGGGCGGCGTCGCAGTTTCGTGCCGGCGCTTGCGTTCGCGGCAAGGCTGGGGGAGTGCTTCGCTTCGATGCTCTCGCCAGACTTCGTTCGAGAATACCTCCTGGCCCACCTCTCGGGAACTCTGCCACCTCGCCCTGCCGCCACTCCGATCCCGGCAGACAAGGACGCGCACCCCAAGGTGCTCGCCCTCGACTGCAACATGTGGATCGCCCTCTCGAGGAGTCACTACGAGCGACCGGACGCGACCCGCGAGGCCAAAACCGCGCTGGACGCGATCCGGACCGCCATCGCATCCGGGCGCCTCGTGGTGGCCTTCACCCTCGCGAACGCGGTCGAAACCGCCGCCGTGCAGGATGGCGCGCGGCGCGAGCGGCTCGCCAGGTTCATCGTGGACCTTTCCAACAACCATGGCCTCGCCGCGCCCACGTTGGTCAGGTCGTTGGAGGCACGAGCGGCGGTGGCTGCCCACCTCGGAGAGGGCGAACCGGCCCCGGTCCGACCGAGGACGATCGGCGTTGGCTTGCGAGCGCTGTTTGGCGATGCGTCGAGCGCTGAGGTGCAAGCCGCACGGGCGCTGGTGAAAAGGACGATGGGGAGCGCGGACGTACTCGCCGGTCTCATGGAGTCCCCGCGCGCGACCGTGGAGTTCCTCGTGGAGGGGATGCGCGCTGACGACGCCGTGCAGTACGATCGGCAACGGGAAGCTCGTGCCACGCAGTTGATCCAAGCGTCGAGAGAGACGGATGCACGCATGCCCGAACGCGAGCGTCGTCGGGCCAACCTCGCCAACATGTGGGACCACGCGAGCACCGAGCCGGTTCGCGACGCCCTCCGGGAAGCGGGCTCCGACGCGGGGGTGTTCAAGGTGTGGCTCGACGAGGGCGACCACCTCTTCGACTTCTGGGATGCGGTTCCTACCATGCACGTTCTGTCCGTGTTGGAGGGGCGAGCGTCAACGAATCCGCAGCGTCGGATCGCGGCGAACGATCTACGTGACGTCGAATTCTACCAAGTCGCGATCCCGTATGCGAACGTGCTCGCGACGGAGAAGCATTGGGCGTCGATCATCAAGCACACGAAGCTTGATGCCCGCTTCGGTACGCGCATTGTGAAGGATCTTGCCGACCTTCCCGATGCGCTTCGTGCGGAAGGGTGCCTCTGAGAGCGAGCGCTAGGCGCTCCCGAGGCGCTGGCCGCACGCGAGCTTGGTGCGTCGGAGGCCACGTGAAGGAGCGCCGGCGCGACGTCTACGCGCGAGACCGTGCCGCTCTCCCGCCCCGGTTGGCGGCGACGGCTGCTTCTTCGGGCGGTGCCCATGCGCGGACGCATCGATGGTCGCGAAAGTTCGCCGCCGCGAGGCCCCCGGACGCGAGGTGGAGGCGTCGGTACGGCACCGCCGACCCTCCCGGCGCGACCCACGACCCTCCTGAACCCCTACGGACGCCGTGCTGTACCCCGCCCCACGGCCGCCTGTACCCCGGCGATGGCCTCTGTACGCGTCCAGTCGCCGTCCGCTCCCCGATCGGACAGGGCGCCGGAGGGGTACCGGGCGGCCACGCAGGGTTCCGGTGCGGCGTTCGTCGGCGCGAGGCAGGCGGGCTCGGTGGTACCGACGCCGGTCCAGGCGCGGTTGCGAGCCTGAACCGCCCAGCGTACCCTGGCGGTATGACCGGGCGGCTGGCGCGCATTACCGCGGATCCTCACACTTGTCAGGGGCTCCCCTGTGTGCGCGGCCTTCGCATCCCTGTGTCCGTCGTCTTGAGGCATCTCGCGGCCGGCAAGTCGTCTGCCGAGATCATCGAGGAGCTCCCCGAGCTGGAGCCCGAGGACATCGCCGACTGCCTTCGCTATGCGGCTTGGCTGGCGTCGGGTCGGGCGGTCGAGCTGACTTCGGCCGCCTGATATCCGGTGGCCTTGACGGTCGCGCGGATGGAGTGCACCTAAGTCGGCCGGCATGGAGCTGCTCGCGGACGTCAACCTATCGGCAAGAGTCGTGGCCCGGCTGCGAGCCGCGGGCATTCACATCGTGCGGGTCCCCGAGATCATGGATGCGCGGTCCACCGACGTCGAGATCCTCGCCGAAGCCGTGCGCCGCGGAGCGACGGTCATCAGTCACGATCAGGATTTCACGACGATATTGGCTGTCTCCGGGGCGACGAAGCCGTCACTGATTAACGTGCGTGTTTCGCACGCCGACAGCGAGCGCTTGGCGGATCAGCTCAAGGCGGTGCTGGCTAGCGTGTCGGATGCTCTCCACGCTGGCGCGATCGTGACGATCGACGACGCGCAACCGCGGGTGCACCGCCTTCCGGTGGGTTGAACGGCCCCGACGGCCGCGTGTCCGCGTGCAACCCCGGTGATCACCCGCACACGCGCACACGCGCCCAGCCGATGGGAGTGCGCTCCACCTTCCGATCGTCCTTCTTGTCGCGCAGCGCGTCCACGAGCGTGTTCCGCTGCTCGTCGAGCTCGTCCTGCCGGTCGAAGCGCTCTCGCTCCCGCTGCTTCCGCTTCTTCTGCAGCTCCTTCTGTTCGCCGTCGCACACGAGGCGCTCGTCCAGGGTGAGCGCCTTCTCACGGCGGCGCTGCACCTCCTTGATCGCCCGGCTCAGCTCGTCGATCTCGAGCTGGATCGTGTTTCGCACGTCGTCGAGCTGGCGATCGATCTGCTTCACCTGGCTCTCGTAGTGCACCGTGGCGCGCCGCTCGGCGTCCGCGCCAAGCTCCATCGCGCGCGAGGTCATCGCGCGGACCAACGCAGCAGGCACGGGCTGGGGCTCGGCGTCCGCGGCGAAGCGACCGCCCAGCTCGAACACCTTGCGCGCCACCTCGGGCGGAAGGGCCTCTCCCGACACGAGCAGCGCCACGATCACGTGGCCCTCGAGGCGACCGAGGGTCGTCACCTCGTAGCGCTCGAGCGCCACGAGCACGTCGTCTCGGCCCCGCAACACGCCGAGCGCCGAGACCTGCGGAGAGTGCTCGAGCTCCAGGACGCCCGACGTGGGGGGACGCGCGCGCACCTCTTGGACGAGCTTCTCCGCGAGCGCGTGGCCTGGGCGGAAGTGGACAAGCCCGCCCTCCTCGGCCTGCTTCCAGTCGAGGTGGTAGCCCCCCACGAACTCGCCCGACCTCACCCGGAACGAGACGTCCTCGACCTCGAGGAGATCGCCCAACTCCACCTCGGCGAGGCCGAGCAACATGCGCTGCCCTTCGGCCAGGCGCAGCCGGGCGTCGGTGTGGGTCACCTGGAGCGTCCGCGCCACGTCCGCGTCGAAGTGCTCGAGGACCTTCTGGCGTGCGTCGTCCTTCGCCTTCGCGATCTTGTCGCCGACCTCGTCTTGCAGCTTCGCGAACTCGGCGTTGATCTCGTCGGGGGTGCGGAAGGTCTGGAGGATGTCCGTGATGCGCTTGGCGAGGTTCACGCCGCTCTCGACGAGCCCGAGCACACTGTCGCTCGCGCCGAAGACGCCGTTGAAGAGGTTGAACTTCTGGTCGAGCAGCTCGAGCACCCGCGCGTCCGCGGCGTTCGTGGTGCTCGCGAAGTTCACGACGAGCACGTCGCTCTTCTGGCCGTAGCGGTGGCAGCGACCGATGCGCTGCTCGATGCGCTGGGGGTTCCAAGGCAGGTCGTAGTTGATGACGACCGAGCAGAACTGGAGGTTGATGCCCTCTGCCGCGCTCTCGGTGGCGAGCAAGATCTCCGCGTCTTCGCGGAAGGCCTCGACGATCGCGGCCTTCATGTCGGCCTGCGGGTTCTTGCTCGTGACGGCCGCGAAGTTCTCGGCGTGGCGGGCCTTCCACGCGGCGAGCGTCGCCTTCGAGATGGGGTCCTTGTTCTCGCCGTTCATGAGCACGAGCTTGCCGGCGTACCCCTTCGCCTCGAGGAGCCGCTGCAGGTACTCCTGCGTCTTTCGGGACTCGGTGAAGATGACCACCTTGCGGAGCGCGCCGCGCTGCTCGGCGATCGCGAACAGCTCCGGGAGCGCGGTGAGCAACGCCCCGGCCTTGGCGTCCTCGGGGATCGACTCGGCGAGCCGGATGAACGCCGACAGCTCGTCGGCCTCGGCGCGGGCCCCCGACGACGCGAGGGTCGCGGGCGTCTCCGCGGCCTCTTCGAAGACCTCCAGCTCCTCCGCGTCTTCCTCGGCGGTCTCGAAATTCTCCGCGGCGTCGGCGAGGAGCGCCTGGGGGTCGGGCACCTGCGCCCGAAGCCGCCGCTCGAACTTCGCGAGCGTGGCGCCGATCGCGCGCGACGACGAGGCCAAGAGCTTCCGGAGGATCATCACCAAGAGCTGGCGTTGGCCGGACGGCAGGGCGAGCGAGTCCTTCCGCTGGAGGTACGCCGACACACGATCGTAGAGTTCGATCTCCGCCGCCGAGGGCTCGAAGGTGTACGTCTGCGCCGTGCGCTTCGTGTAGCGAATGAAGTCGAGCACCTCCTTGCGCAGCGTGCGCTTCACGACCACCACGAGCCGCTCGCGCAGCTCCTCGAGCGCCTTGTCGTCGCCCTTCCCGTACTGCGCCGTGAAGGTGTCGATCGGGCCGAAGAGGTGGCTGTCCACGAAGTGGACGAGCGCCCAGAGCTCTTCGATGCGGTTTTGGAGGGGCGTGGCGGTGAGGAGCAGCTTTTGCTGCGCCGCGCCGATGGCTTCGAGGACCGCGAGCGCTCGCTTCGAATCGGTCCAGAGGCCGCGGAGGCGGTGGGCCTCGTCCACCACCACCAGGTTCCACTCGGTCTTGGCGAGGCGAGCGGCGTGCCTCGCCACGAGCTCGTGGGAGACGATCACGATGTAGCGCTCTTGGTTGAACGGGTCCTCGGGAGACTCCTTCTCCAGACGACGCAGCGCCTGCGCGTCGACGACCTGGCTCGGCAGGTAGAACTTCTCGAGGAGCTCGTTCTGCCACTGCTTGCGAAGCGTGGCGGGGACGACCAGCAGGATGCGACGCTTGCGCTCCGCCCACCGCTGCGCGAGCACGAGCCCCGCCTCGATGGTCTTCCCGAGTCCCACCTCGTCGGCCAAGAGCACGCCCTTCGAGAGGGGGGAGCGGAGGGCGAAGATCGCGGCGTCGATTTGGTGCGGGTTGAGATCGACGCGCGCGTCCCCGAGGGCGCGCGTGAGGCCGACGACGTCCTCGAGCGGCGCGCGGCGACCCAGCTCCTCCGCCCAGAAGCGCGCATGCATCGCGGTCGGGTGCGCGGCCTCGCCAAGCGTCGGAAAGGGCTCGGGCTGCGGCGTGATCTGCGGCGTCTCCCGCGGCGGCGACGCTTGGCGAGGCAGGGCTCGCTGCGAGCCGGCGGGCGGGGGTGCAGGGAGCACCTGCGAGGTCGCTCCGGAGGGCACCGCGAGGGCGTCGTCCACATGGAAGATGGCGATGGATCCCGACACCGGCGTGGGCGCCACGCGGCGAGGGTTCGCGAGCACGTAGGCGAACTGGCCGTCCTCCTCCTCCACGTCGACGACGTCGACCACGCAGACCGCGTGGCCGTACACGACGGACTTCGGGGAGATTCCAGTCCCGGCAAAGGCTCCCCCCTCCGGTGTCTTGCTCGCGACGATGAGGAGCGGCCCTCGATGCTTCAGGTTCTGCCGGCGGTACTCGCGGGTCTTCTCACCGCGGGCGATGAGCTCGGCGTAGGGCTGCTTGACGGAGAGGGCGCGCATGGCCCGGCATGATGCGGGGATGCGCGGGCGGTGTCACGCGGTTGGGCGGTGTCGCGCGTGCGGCGGGCTCACGCCGCGCCTAGTGACCCGATTCGACACGAACCCCGGGCTCCCTCTCTTCTTCCTCCCCCTCTCCCCAGTCCCTCTCCCTCTCGCGCGCGAGCCCAGAGCGTGGGTGGGGCTCTCGGCAGCGGGCGGGAGGAT
>CAZHGG010000210.1:0-8559 GCA_964531755.1 uncultured Polyangiaceae bacterium | reverse complement strand
GGGCGCGCGCCCGGGCGCGCGCGAGCCACCGGGCGCCGAGGGCGAGCGCGACCGCCGTGGCGACCGTCGCGCCGACCGCCGCCCACACCGACGGCGGCGCCGCGCGCATGGCCTCGAACAGGCGCTGCCCAAAGAAGCTCATCGCGAGCAGCGGGAGCACGTAGCCCGCGAGCGAGCCCCAGAAATGGGTGGAGAAGCGCACGCGCGAGACGCCAAAGAACGCGTGGAGCAGCGGGGGCATCCAGAAGATGAGCCGCAGCAGGAACACGGTCGCGAACCCGCGCTTCGCGAGCGCGACCTCGTATTTCTTGAAGCGCTCCGGGATCTTCGACGACACCCAGTCGCGGGCGACGAAGCGCGCGAACAAGAACCCGACGACGCTCGCCGCCATCGTCCCGGTCATCGACAGCCCGAACGCGATCTGCCAAGGCCACACGAGCGCGGCCGCGAACACGAACACGGTCCCGGGGATGCCCCACGGCTGCAGCGCCGCGTACGCGACCACGAAGGCGACGTAGCCCCACGGGCCGAGCTCGAGCAGCGTGCGCGTGAGCGCCGCAGGGTCGGAGACCCGCTGGAACACGCCGAGGCGCTGCGCGACCACGAGCATGGCGATCACGACGGCGACCAGCGCGACCTTCGCGCGCCGTCGCGCACCGCGGGCGGCGGGGAGCGCGGCGGCGTCGGGCGCTTCGAGGGCGTGAGGTGCGGCGGGGTCGGTCAAGGCGGCGAAGTCGTAGCATGCGACCGAAGCACGCGCTGTCAACGTCGCGCGACGCGCCACGCCACCGCGGCGAGGGACCGGGACGGCCGCGCCCGCTCCCGGTGCGCCCGGCACCCCCGCATGGCCAATGATCTGCTAGTCTTGCGCATGTCCTTCGCTTCACGCGCGCGGCTCGCGGTGGCCGCCTCGCTCGTGTCTTTGAGCGCCCTCGGCTGCAGCAGCGCCTCCTCCACCCCAGGGACGACCGACGCGGCCGCGGCGCCCGACGCCGCCACCACCGTCCCGCAGCTCCCACGCCCCTCCGGCGCGCCGCTGTCGTGGCCTGTCGACGCGCTCGGCCCGTACAACGTAGGCCACCGCTCCTTCGACGTCACCTACACACCCCCGGCTGGCCCGGCCCGCACGATCCCCGTCGAGCTCTGGTACCCCACGCTGGACGCGGCGGGCGACCCCCCGCTCTACGGCGGCCTCATCCGCGATCCCGACGTCCTCGAGGGCGCTCAGGTCGCCCCCCCGCACGAGCCCCGCGGGTACCCCGTGCACGTCTACTCGCACGGCTCGGCCGGGTTCGCGGGCACGAGCAGCAAGATGGCGCGGTGGTTCGCTTCGCACGGGTGGGTGTATGTTGCACCCAACCACGTGGGCAACCTCCTCCGGGACGGCGACAAGAAGCGGCCGCTCGCGATCTCCTACCTGCGCTCCACCGACCTCACCGCGGCGCTCGACGCCGTCGAGCGGCTCGCCCCGCCCGATCCGCTCGCCGGCAAGCTGCTCACGAAGCGCGCGCTCCTCAGCGGCCACAGCTTCGGGGCGTTCACCACCTGGGCCTCCGGCGGCGTCACGTTCGACGCGAAGGAGCTCGAGCGGCGGTGCGCCAGTGACGAGTTCAGCGTGCCGTGCTCCCCGGAGGACCTCGCCGTGTTCGCGAAGGGGCTGAACGACCCGCGCTTCGCGGCGCTCGTGCCCATGGCGGGCGGCCTCAGCGCCTCGGTGTCCGACTACGACGCGCCCAAGCGCCCCACGCTGCTCATGAGCGGCAGCGCCGACGTGAGCGCGGGGCCGATCTTCGAGAAGACCCGGGCGCTCGACGTCACGTGGCTCGAGTTCGAGGGCGGGTGCCACCAACTCTTCGCGCTCGGCGGGTGCTCGACGTTCGAGGAGACCGAGGGCTGGAGGCTCGTCAACGTGTGGGCGTTCGCGTTCGGCCGCCGCACGATCCTCGGCGACGCGAGCCCGCGCACCACCGAAATCGTGACCGGCTCCGCTCCCCTGTCCGGCCGAATCCGCTACAACCACAAGGGCACGCTCACGCCCCCCACGGACACCACGCCATGAGCCCGCGCACGCCGTCTTCGCGTTCCAAGCCGCCGAGCCTCCTCGCGACGCTCGCCACACTCAAGCGGGGCGGCGCCGTGCTCGCCGTGTTGGCCGTGTCCGCCGCGGCAGGCTCGTGCAAGGGCGAGGCCACCACGACAGGCGACCCGCCCGTGGTGACGGGCCCGGTGGGGCCCGCGGTGCCCACGCTGAGCGCGGCGCAGCGCCTCACCCGCTCGCAGTACGCAGCGTCGATCCACGACATCTTCGGGGCCGAGGTGGTCGTCCCGTCGGCGCTCGAGCCAGACCTCCCCCTCGACGGCTTCGAGTCGCTCGGTGCGTCGAAGAGCACCGTCTCCGCCCGCGGAATCGAGCAGTACGAGTCGGCCGCGTACGCCATCGGCAAGCAGCTCACCACCGACCCCAAGCTCCTCGCCCGCGTGCTCACGTGCAAGCCGGAGGGCCCGGCCGACGCAGCCTGCGCGCGCTCGTTCGTCGCCACTTACGGGCCCCGCGTGTACCGGCGCCCGCTCGCCGAGCCGGAGCTCGCCGCCGTCACCTCCAAGATCACCGCGTCCGGCCTCGCGCTGGGCTCGTTCGAGAAGGGGCTCGCGTTCGGGATCGCCGCGCTGCTCCAGTCTCCGAACTTCCTCTACCGCGGCGCGGTGGGCGAGCCCGACCCCGACCGGCCCGGTCAGCGCCGCTACACCGCGTACGAGCTCGCCGCCCGCCTCTCGTACTTCCTGTGGAACAGCACCCCCGACGACGCGCTCCTCGACGCCGCGAAGACCGGAAAACTTGGAAACTACGACGGAATTTCAGCCGAGGTCGACCGCATGCTCGCGTCGCCGAAGGCGCGGGACGGCCTCCGCAACTTCGTGAGCGAGTGGCTCCGCCTCGGCGAGCTCGACCTGCTCCAGAAGGACTCGAAGCTGTTCACCACGTTCTCGACCGATCTCGGGGCGATGGCGCGGGAAGAGACCCAGCGCGTCTTCGAGGACCTCGTCTTCGATCGCGACGCGGACGTTCGCGACGTGATGACCACGCGCCGCACGTTCGTCACGCCGAAGCTCGCCTCGATGTACGAGGTGCCGGCGCCCTCCGCGACGGGCTTCGCGCCCGTCGAGCTGCCCGCGGGCCGCCGGCGCGGGCTGCTCGGTCACATCTCGATCCTCGCCCTCTACGCGCACCCCACGTCGACCTCGGCCACGCTCCGCGGGAAATTCGTGCGCGAGAAGCTCCTCTGCGTGACGATCCCGCCGCCGCCGGCGAACCTCAACACCGCCCTGCCCGAGCCCACCGAGGCGGCGAAGACCCTCCGAGACCGCGTGCAGATCCACTTCACCGCGCCCACCTGCGCGTCGTGCCACCTGCAGATGGACCCCATCGGGCTCGGCCTCGAGCAGTTCGACGGGATCGGGCGCGGCCGCACGAAAGAGAACGGCGTGGTCATCGACCCGAGCGGCACGCTGGACGGCGCCGCGTTCTCCGGGCCCGAGTCGCTCGGGCAGCTCATCCACGACCACCGCGCGTTCGCGCCGTGCATCGTGCGCAAGGTCTTCCAATACGCCACCGGCGTCGCGACCGACGGCTCGGAGGTCGACACCCTCGACGCGCTGCTCGGTCGCTTCATCGCGACCGGCTACCGCATGAAGCCGCTGCTCGCCGCGATCGCGTCGAGCCCGGCTTTCCGCTCGTTCGGCGCCCCCCACTGAAGGACCAAGGACCCGCATGCGACGCAAGCTCGATCGACGCACCGTGCTCCGCGGCCTCCTCGCCGGGGGGCTCGTCACCGTCGGCCTCCCCTTCCTGGAGATCTTCTCGGAGCGCTCCGCGAGCGCCGCGCCGGACGGCCTCCCGAAGCGCTTCGGGATGTTCTACTGGGGCAACGGCGTGCTCCCCGACCTCTGGGTCCCCACAGGCGCGGGCGCCAGCTTCACGCTCTCGCCCACCCTCGCGCCGCTCGCGCCCCACCAAGCGAAGCTGTCCGTCGTCAGCGGGATGAAGGTGCCGTTCGTGAACGCCGTGCCTCACCTGTCGGGCCCGGTCGGCTTCTTCACCGGCAAGCCGCCTTTGAAGAGCGATCCGGGGGCGTTCGGCGCGCCCACGCTCGACCAAGTCATCGCGGACGTGGTGGGCGCCGACTCGCGCTTCCGGTCGATCGAGGCGGCCGTCCAGCCCGGCACGACCGGCCTGTCTTTCAACGGCCCGAACAGCCCGAACCCCGCCGAGAGCGATCCCGCGGCGCTCTTCCAGCGCATCTTCGGGCCCGAGTTCGTGAGGCCCGGCAGCACGGCCGCGCCCGCGCCCACCCTCGCCCTCCGAAAGAGCGTCCTCGACGCCGTCACGGAGGACGCGAAGGGCCTCCAGGGCGTGCTCGGCGCCTCCGACAAGGCGCGCCTCGAGCGCCACCTCGACGGCGTGCGGTCGCTGGAGCAGCGCATCCAGAAGCTCCAGCAGTCGCCGCCGAACCTCGCCGCGTGCAACCCGCCCAAGCCGCCGAAGGACGCGTTCCCCGCGGTCGCCGGGCGCGCGCCCCTCTCGGAGATCTCTCGCGCCATGGTGGACATCCTCGCGATGGCGCTCGCGTGCGATCAGACCCGCGTGTTCAGCCTCTGGTTCACCCAGCCGGTCAGCAACGCGCTCATCGGCGACGCCTCCGCTGGCCACCACCAGCTCACCCACGACGAGCCGAGCCCGCAGCCCGAGGTGGCCAAAATTCTTACCCAAATCATGAACGAGCTCGCCTATTTGCTGAAAGCGTTCGACTCCGTGACGGAGGGCGACGGCACGCTGCTCGACCACTGCGCCATCCTCGCCACGAGCGACTGCAACTACGGCCGCCAGCACACCCTCGACGACTACCCCATCCTCATCGCGGGCTCGTGCAACGGCGCGCTCAAGACCGGGCTCCACTACCGCGCGCCGAGCGCCGACAACACGAGCAAGGTGGCGCTCTCCCTCGCCCGCGCGATGGGGCTCACCCTCGAGACGTTCGGCGCGGAGGAGGGCAAGGTCACCTCGAGCCTGCGCGAGATCGAGGTCTAGCGTGGGGCGCTCGGCTCTCGCTCGGCGCCTCGGCGCCCCGGCCCGCGCGCTCCTGGCCCTCGGCGTCGGCGCGCTCGCCCTCGCGTGCGCGCCCGGCTGCTCGTCCACGGCCGCGGCGGAGGACCCCACCTGCACCGGCGGCGAGTCGAAGGTGTACGTGCTCACCGCCCTGCAGTTCACCCGCGAGACGCCCAAGGGCGTCGCCCCGGGCTTCGACCTCGACCACCACGTGAGCGCCGCGCCGGAGCAGGAGAGCTGCGGCAAGGTCGACCTCGTGGGCCCCGATGGCACGCCGGGCGTCGACAACCAGCTCGCGCTGCTCATCCCCGACATCGAGAAGGCCGTCGGGAACGCGATCGACGGCATCATCCAAGGCGCCATCAACGATGGGCGCCTGCTCATCGCGTTCGACCTCAAGGGCGTGAGCTCCACCGTGAACGACCGATGCGTCGACCTCGAGGTCAAGCTCGGCGAGGGCAAGCCCACGCTGGGCACCGACGGCGTGCTCGAGGCGTACCAGACCTTCGACCTCCGCAAGCAGGGCCAGCTCCTCAGCCCGGCGACCGGCGGGCGCATCGAAAACGGCGTGTTCTCGATCGGCCCGTTCCCGCTGCGCATCCCGATCGCGATCTTCGACGTGAGCTTCACCATCTACGTCCGCGACGCGCTCGTGCGCTTCAAGATCGACGAGGACGGCAACGTCGACGGGCTGCTCGGAGGCGGCATCTCCATCGACGAGGTCGCCGACGGCGTGAAAGACGGCGCGGGCGTCGCGCGCCTCATCCCGCAGATCAAGCTCGTGGGGTCGGTCTCCGCGGATTTGGCGCGCGATCCGGCGACGGAGAAGTGCACGCTCGTCTCCGCCGCGCTCGCGTTCAAGGCCCGGCCGGCGTTCTTCCGTCCCTAGTTTCGAAGCGGCGGCCGCTACGGCGACGCGGCCCACACCGAGACGGCCTCTCCGTGGGCGTCGAACGCGCAGTGCGCGGCGCCCGGGATGACCTTCTCGCTCACGTCGAAGCCCTTGTCGCGGAGCGCGCGCACCGCGCCCTCGATGTCCTTCTTCAGGAAGTCCTGGTCGCCGTAGGTGAAGCCAAAGCGGCTCCGCGGGCCGGTCGCGGACGTGTCCCAGGCGAACGCCCGCCCGGTCGCCTCGCCGCCGCACATCAGCGCGAAGACGCCAGGGTGACGCCCGCCCTCGAGCGGCAGCCACTGCTCGGTGAGGAAGATCGAGCCGCCCGACGAGCCGTAGTAGTAGGTCTTGTCGGCGCGGAGATCGTACGCACGCGCGAGCGCGTCGAGGGCGCCGGCGAGCGCCTTCGCGTTGTCGGCCGCGCGATCGGGGTCGGACGCGGTCGCGGCGCAGTCGTGCGACGGAGCCTGCCACCACGAGCAGCCGTTCGGCGAGAGCGCCGACACCCCCAGCCCGCGCGCGGCGTCGAGCCAGGGCGCCATCGCCTTCAGCGCGCTCCCGCTCTTGTGGGCCCCCGCCCCGTCGCCGTGCAGGTACAGCGCCAGCACGAGCGGCCCCACGCCGCCGGCCGGCTCCACGACCTTGAGCTCGGTCGACCCGATCTTTACCAAGCAGACCGTGTGCCCGTCGCCGAGCGGATCGCGGCGGGCGCACGCCAGCCCACCCTGGCCCCCCGAGGAAGGCTGCGCGGCGTCGCCCCCGGCGTCCGCGGGGACGTCCGCGGCCGGCCCGTCGACGGCGGCGTCCGCGGCGCCCGAGGCGAGCGGCGGCTGCCCGGCGGAGCACGCGACCGCGACGCACGCAAGGAGCGCGACGGGCGCGACCGAGAGGAAAGCGGCGGGCCAGGCGCGTCGGACCATCGCGTCTGTCTAGCACCGGCGTCGGGCGGGGTCACCGCGAGGCGCGGGTCGCGCGCCCGACGACCGTGGGCTCGAGCTTCCCGGCGACAAAATCGAAGAGGACGCGCGCCGTCGGCGTCGGGCGCTCGGCGAGCATGTCCAGATCCGCCGGGCGCACGCTCTGAAACAGCAGCTCCACCTCGACGGTCACCTCGCCCGACACGCCCGCGAGCACGTAGTGCACGGTGTCGGCGCTGCCGAAATCCCCGTCGCGCTCGGCGCCGTACGACACCGTGATGGGCCCGTCGGGGTGGTTCGGCGACGCCCCGAGCGGCGGGAGCCGGTTGTCCTTCAGGTAGCGGGTGGCCTCGAGCGGCCGGTGCACGACCCTCCCGGACTCGTCGCCCAGCACGGCCTCGTACACCACCACGTCGCGCTCGCTGGTGACCACGTCGCGGTGCGGGAGAAACGCCGACTTGGTGTCGAGCACCCGCCCGCCGCGGTCGACGAGGCGACCGAAGCCGTCGCTGCGGCCCGACTCCCACAGCACGCCCGCGGGCCCGGACGCCTTGAGGTGCAGCCACGCCCGACGCGAGGGGTAACCTGTGGGGAATTTGTGGCCGGTCTTGTTCTCGACGCGGACGTCGACCTCGAGGCCCTTCGCGCCGGCGCGCACGTCGGTGAGCGTGACCGTGGCCGCGGCCGCGAGGTTCTTGCGCGTGCGCTCCGCCTGTTCCTCGAACGCGCTTGGCGGCGTGGACGCGCCCGACCAGCCATGATCGTCGGCGAACGCCCGCAACATCGTCACATTCCCGCCGAGGAACAGGTGCCGCCCGAGCGGCTTGCGCGGCGCGAGGCCAGACGCCGGGAGCTTCGAGAGCGCCGCCTCGAGCGGCGCGCCGTCAGCGTCGCCGGTGGGCACGTGGCACGCCTGGCAGGTGGCGCCTCGGTCGCCGGGCGCCGAGTAGATCGAGTTTCGCCACTCGAGGTACGTGACCTGCTCGGGCAGCTTCGGGCCGACCGCCTTCCCGGCCGCGTCGTACGCCCGCGTGAAGACGGTGTGGCACGAGGCGCACGCGTCGGCCGAAGACAGGTGCCCCGAGTACGTCGGCGTGTAGCTCACGAAGGTGCGCATCGGCGTCGTGACGGGATCGCGGTGGGGGCCGTAGATCTCCCGCGCGTCGCCGACCGTGAACGCGCCCCCGAACGTCGCGTCGGGCCCTCGGGGCTCGGTCTTGAGCTGGTGGCACAGCGCGCAGGTCACGCCCTCCCGCCCGGCGTGCAGCTCCTTACCGACCCCCGAGAAGAGCCCGGGAAGCGTCACCGTCTCGCCGCCCACCCCGAGCTCCACGGCGGCCGCCGGCGCGTGGCACCGGGTGCAGGCGCCGTCGATGAGGGCCTCGGCGCCGGGGCGCGCGGTCCGCTCTTCGTCGACCACCGCGAGGTAGAACGGATCGCGCGCCGCCATGGCCATCATCGACGGCCGCCAGGTTGTGACGGGCGACACGTCGCGCCCCTTCGCGTCGCGCAGCACGCTCGACCCGTCACTCACGGTGTGGCACTGGGCGCAGGCGTCGCTCGTGTGAAAGCTGTCCGTGATCGCGGGCACCGCCTTCGGGAGCGGAGCGCGGCGCTCGCCCGGCAGCGACGCCCACGCCGGAGGG
>CAZHGG010000209.1:0-8567 GCA_964531755.1 uncultured Polyangiaceae bacterium | reverse complement strand
CGCGCTTCCTCTACGAGGACAGCCCGAAGGCGTTCGCGCCGTACGTGTCCACCCACGCGGTGGCCCGCGGTCGCACGTCGCGCGCGAAGAAGGAGAAGAAGACGACGGCGGACGCGACGGAGTGAGCGGTTCGCGGCTCGGCGCGTGAGGGTCGGGGCACCCCCCGTGAGGGGCGGGTGTCCCCGCGTGAGGATCGGGTGTCCCCGCGTGCAGATCGGGGCTCCGTGCGTGAGCGTCGGGGCTCCCGGCGTGATAAGCGACACCTCACCGGCAGCGGGCGCGACGTGCCGTGCGAGCGCCCTGCGGGGCCGCCTCCGACCGGTTCAGCACGAAGGCGATCGCCTCGGTGGCCGCGTTCTCGCGCTGGGAGGTGAGCTTGCCGGACAGGTGGGCGAGGCGCGTTGTGGCCACCGAGCGAGGTTACAGCGAGGGCGCTCAGGCGGCGACGTGCACGGCGTCGGCGGCGATCTCGGTCACGAACGGCTCGCCGGCGCCCTCGATCTGGAAACGAACCCGTAGCAGCCGACGACCGCCGACGCCGAGGTCGCCCCGGTCCTCGATGACCGTTCCGGTGACCTCGCCCAACCCGAAGACGAACTTCACCGTCGACCCGACGGTGGGGACGGTGCTGTTGGGGGACGCGCCCTTCCGTTTGGTTCCATGGGTCGACACCGGCTTCAGCCTATCACCACGGCCGGGTTCCGACGTGGTTCACTTGGAGCGTGGCGTACCGGCGGCCGGGCCGCCCGCCTCCGACGGCCCGATGGGCGCGCTCGATCTCATCGAGATTGCTTTGGGCGTTCTGACTCCAGCGGAGGAGCGCGTGGGATGGCACCGGGGGAATGTACACCGAACGCACGGCAGGTGCGGCGCCACCCGGCGACAGAGTGCCTTGACACGGCGACCACGCAGGCTAGGCTCCTATGACACTCCGGAAGTTGGCCGCCGCACAGGCCGGAGAACAGTTGCGGAACGGGGTTCGCCCGGGGACGAGAAGTAGCATCCAACCAGCCGAGTGCTACTCGGTGAGTTAGGTGGTCCCATGGAACGATCCATCCTGGACGCGCTTTACGTCGCGCGTCCCGCGAACGCCTTCCGAAAAGCGTTCGCCGAGACTCTGCCCGATCCCCAGACGTGCCTGTTCTTGCGCGACCACGCCGCCGCGCTCACGCTCGACCAGCTCCACGATCTGCTCCAGCGCGAGCGCGTTCCCGACGACACCTGGCCCGGTGTCGCCCCCTTCGTGAAGCGTCTCGCCGACTTGCTCGTCGAGGCAGCCTCGTCCGGCCGTGGCCGGGCCTACATGGTCCCGCTGCAACGGGTGCTCGAGCTTGCCCCGGTCAATCCACGTTCCTGGCTCCGCGACGACGGCTGGCGCGAGCTGGTCGACATCACTCGATCCCGGCTGCCGCCGCATGCCTGGTGGTGGCTCGTGGAGCACGCCCGCGGCGGCCGAATCTTCAACGCGCTCAACGCGAACCCCGTGGAGCTTCCGGGCGGATTCGTCCACTTCGAGGAGATCTACGAGACGCGGATCGAGCCTCTCGTCGTGCCGCTCGTCGACGACCCGCTCAATGAGCACAGCGCTTTGGCCTACCTGCTCGCGCTGCCCATGCGCCTCATCCTCGACGTGATGGCGAGGGTGCCCGACCTCGTGCGACGGGAGGACGTGGAGCCCGTCGCCAGGGCGAGGAGCAGCGATCCCGTCGGGGGTGACGACTGGTCACCGCCGCTTCCCGAGTGGCTCGCGCCCTACGTGCCCGCGCGAGCGCGCACGTGCCCCGACGAGGAGGCGTTCGCGCTCTACCGGTGGCTAGAAGAGCACCGGGCGAACGCAGACGAGCTCTTCGGTCTCGCGCTCTCGAGGCTCGAAGCGGTGCTGAAGGAATGCGAGCGCCTGAGCGGTGAGCCAGACAGCGTGGAACGCTCCGACGCGTTCTCTGCGTGCGATCGGTCCATGACCGGGTGGTATCAGGCGCTCGGCGCGCACCTCACGACGGGGACCGCGTGGAAGGCGAACGGGAGGCGACTCATCGAGTGGCTCGTGGACCGCGGCTTGGTGGGCTTCCCGCCCTCGACGCTCGAGGCCGCGCTTCAGCGGGCCTCGGACCAAGACGGCGCCTCTGCCGAGGAGCACCGCGAGGCCATTCTTCGCAAGGCGCACGACGTCGCAGGGCGCGTGTTCGTCGATCGCGCCGAGGCGGCTATGCGCGCGGGTGACTGGGAGCGCGCCGAGCACTTGCTCGACGCGTTCGCGACGCTCGAGCCGGGGAAATTCCTCCGCGGCCCCATCCACCACCTGCGGTCCATCGAGGGGGCCCAGCGCCTCGTCGCGCGGCTCGACGCGTGCGACAGCTTGCTCAAGACCGGCGGACGCACCCCGACGGCCGACGACTTCCTGTACGCCTTCCGCGTGCTCGGGGGAATGCCGTGAGCGCCCGCGGGCCTGAGCCTCGCCTCTGGCGCGACGTGGTGGCGCGGCTCCACGAGCTCGGCGGGCGTCCCCTGCGCACTCGGGGCTCGCACCAGACCTGGCTCTTGCCGCGCAACGAGCGCTTCACGGTCGTGTGCAACCACCTCGGCCACGCGGTTCCCAAGGGGATCCTCGCGCAGCTCCGGAAGCTCTTGGCGCGGCTGAGCCCAGACGAGGCGGAGCCGCCACTACCGCCGCCTGGGCCGGGTCGCGGTGATCCGGTCGAGGCGAGCGGCGTTTCTCAGACCAAGAGGCATTCTCATGAGCAAGAACAACGGTGGCAACGGTGGCAAGGGTGGCGGCAGCACCGGCGGTGGCAAGGGCTCCGGTGGTGGCAAGGGCTCCGGCGGTGGGGGCGGCAACTGGCCGAGCGGGACGGGGAATCCCTCCGGCGGCGGTCGGGGCAACGCTCCGCCCTCGAAGTAGGTAGAGAGTGACGAGGGGCGCCCGGAGCCGTTGGCCGGGCGCCCCGCCGTTTTTGTTTGGGTGCAGGCGAGCAGACTCGTGAGGATCGCAGCCCGTGCCCATGCGGCGGCGCGCGGGCGCCGCGGGCTACCAGCCGTAGCGGAGCGCGTGGTAGTCGAGCCACGGCTTCAGCTCGCCGGACAACGGGCCGCTCCGGAGTCGGCCGACCAGCTCGTCCTGGGCGACCACCTCCAGCCTTCGCGGGTCCTTGAGGGCGACGCGCATGGCGTCGCGAACGGCGGTGCCCGCAGGCGAGCGTCGACCGAGGGGAGTCGCGGGCACGACGCGGCGATAGTCGACGTTCGCCGTTGGGCACACGAGTCCCGCGGAAAGTGCCAACCCCGGTGGCGCTCGGCAACGCGAAGTGGCACCTCTCCGCCGCCCCTTGGCGGGAATCCGGCGGAATCCCCGCGCGCGCTCCTGGATCGGAACGTGCTTCGGTGCCTGCCCATGCGCTTCGGAACGATCATCGGTCCCCCAGCGGTTTGGGTGGCGCTGGCGCTGCTCGTGGCCGCGTGCAGCGATCCACCGCTCATGACGGGCAACGGCGGGAGCGTGAAGTTCACGCGGATCACCTCCCAACGAGTGGAGACCGACAAGGTGGACGTGCTCGTCGTGCTCGACGACACGGCCTCGGTCGCGAGCCTGCAGGCCGCGCTGAAGGACGTGCCCGCGCTCCTCCGCGCGCTCGCCACGCCCGCGTGCCAAGACGACGGCCGCCCCACCGAGGAGCGCGCGCGCCCCGACGCGGACCGTGGCCTCGAGTGCGAGCACGGCCTCGCCCCGTTCCGGCCCATCGTCGATATCCACGTAGGCGCTATCTCCGCGCCGCGCGGCTCCCACGCGTGCGGCTTCCTCGCGTGGCTCCCCGATGTCGAGCGCAATCTCCCGCGTCCGCTCCCCCGCGGCGCGACGATTCACCTCGAGCTCGACGCGCTCGAGGGGAGCCTCCAGCGGCTCGCGCGAGGCGCGGGGGACGGGTGCGGCCTCATGACGCCGACCGCCGCCTTGAAGGGCGAGCTCGTCCGTCGCGACTCGCTCCTCGCGGTGCTCCTCGTGACCGACTCGCCGGAGCGCTCGTCCGTCGCGCTCGCACCGTACCTCGCGCTGCGGAAGGCCGCCGTCGACCAGGTCTTTCCGCGGATCGTGGGCGCGGGGGGCGTCGCGACTGGGCGCGGATCGGGCGAGGCGTGGATCAAGGACATCACCGACCGTCTCCGAACCTTCGGCAGCTCGGGGTGCTTCGTGCCTGTCCGCCGCACTCCCGACTTGCGGGCTCCCTGCGTCGTCCTCCAGACTCTGCCCCGCGAGGAGGATTCGTGCGAGGCCCACGATCTGCGGCCCGGCCCGCCTGACGTCGTCGAGGCGCTGCTCGCACATCGCAGGCGCGCAGGAGAGGCACGGAGCGCGAGCCCCGTGTGCTTGATGGAGCAGCTCACGACGCCGCCGGGCACGACCTGCGCGCGCGATCCGCGCCGCGGGTGGTGCTTCGTGGAGAACAGCCCCACGAGCAAGGTCATCGGCGCGTGCGGGCAGGCCCTGGTGTTCTCGCCGAAGGGAACCCCGCTCAATCGCGCGTACCTGGACGTGATGTGCGCGGAGTCTCGAGAGGGCGGGACATGAACGATCCGTCGATAGTCGAGCAGACCGAGCTGGTGAGCCCGATCTTTGTCCGCGACCCGGCGAGCTTGAAACGCGGACGAGGTCTACACGGTCTACACTCCTCCTATGAACCGACGCGCGCTCCTCTTCGTGCTCCTCGCGGCCTGCGGGGCGCGCACCGGTTTCTTCTCGGAGCCGCCCGCCGAGCTCGACGCGAGCGCGCCCGGGCCCGACGCCTCGCGGGACGCGGTCGTCGATGTCCGGCCCTCTCCCGACGCGCTCCCGGTCATCGACGCCTCGGTCCGCGATGTCACGCCCATCGCCGACTGCGCGGACGCCGCGAAGCTCTACATCTACCTCCTGTCGGCCGACAACGATCTGCTCCGGTTCGATCCCGCGTCCCTCACCATGAAGACCATCGGCAAGCTCGCTTGCCCGACGGTCTACCTCCCGAACTCGATGGCCATCGATCACCGCGGCGTCGCCTATGCCGGCTTCACCGACAGGACCGTCGTCGGCGTCCAGCGGTGGGACGGCCAAATCTTCACGGTCTCCACTTCGACCGCGCAATGCAGCGCTACTTCTTATGTCACGCAGCGTGGCTTCGGGAAGTTCGGGATGGGCTTCAGCGCGGACGGGAAGGGCGGCGAGACGCTCTTCCTCGCCGACACCACGACGGATCCGAAGGGTGCGCTCGCGTCTGTCGATCTCACCACCTTCACGCTCGGGTACGTCGGCTCGTTCTCGAGCCCCCTGCCTCGCTGCGAGCTCACCGGCACCGGCGATGGGCGGCTGTTCGCGTTCTGCATGAACAGTCCATCCGGCTCCACCCTCGCCGAGATCGATCCCGCCACCGCCAGGGTCGTCAGCGCCGACAAGTTGACGTCGGGGGGTGACACCCGTGCGTTCGCGTTCGCGCGCTGGGGAGGCTTCTTCTGGCTCTTCACTGGCTCGGACACGTCGACGATCACCCGGTATGATCCCGCGTTGAAGTCGGAGACGATCGTCGGCAATGCCGGCGCCCTCGTCGTCGGCGCCGGCGTCTCCACGTGTGTGCCGCTGTGACCTCGTGACCCCGTCGATTGCGTCACGGATCCGAAGAGCGTAGTTGCGCTCCGCTCACCGAAGCGCACAAAATTCAGAGTGGGCAGATCCCCCCAGGCCCATTCCCGCTGTCCGGCACGCAGCCACACTTCTGAGGCGAACGGAAGCCGGTACATCCTCCAGCGTCCGTTCGCGGCCACGACGGCAGCGCCGAAGGCGTGGCCGCCGCCGAAGCCATGGATCTGGTGAGCTGCTCGGACGGGCAGCTGGACCGCGTGGTCCGGCCGAACGCGCGTGACCTGCGCGCGTTCAATCACGGTGTCGCGGGGGATTCCGCGACAGCGGGCGAGGCGAGGGCCCGCGGCGCGGCCGCGAGGTCGCGCTGGGAGCAACCCGGCGCCTCGGCGGCGTCGCCGGGACGTCGACGAGACGTCACCGACCCCACTCCGCGCGCGCAGACGAGTATCGTCGCGTCATGTCGCCCGCGCCGCCCGGTCCGTCCCCCGCAGATCGTCCGCATCGCCGCCGCGCGCTTGGGCTCGCGGGCCTCGCGTCGCTCGTGGCGATCGGGTTGGCGGGCGTGCTCTTCTTCGGGGCGCGCGACCCGGGCGCGGGGGTGGCGGACGCGGGGAGCGCGGACAGCGCGGACGCCGTCCCCGCGAGCGTGGACGAAGACGAGGCGGCGCCCTTCCAGGCGGCCCCCTCGCCTCCCGCCCCGACGCCCGAGCCTTGGCGGCGAGAGGTCATCCCGGCCTTCGTCGTCGCGACCGGGGTCGCCGCGAACGTCGAGCCGGAGGCCATCGAGATCGCGCCCGCCCCGTGCCCTGGCGACGGTGGCTGCGACGCCGGCTCGCGGAGGCGGGCGGTCGTGCTCGTGGGGTACGCGACGAAGGACGGCGCCGCGCGCGTCGCCAGGCTCGACCTCGGGGGGGCGACGCCTTCGGTGGAGCCGATCCCGCTGGCGCTCCGCCCCGAAGACTCCGAGCTCGCGCGCCCGGCAGGCGCAGGGACGACGCGGGTGTTCTCCCGCATCACGCCGCTCTCGTTCGCGACGCCAGAGGAGCGGGAGGTACGGGCAATGCTCGACGTCCACGAGAGCACGTCGGAGGCTTGGAGGGCCCGATGTGGGTTCTCGGACGGAGCCGAGGTCGTGCGACTGTCTGGCGCGCGCGCGGCGAGCGACGCGGGAGCCGCGAGCGACGCGGCGCGCGACGCGGGACGTGTGAGCGACGCGGGTGTGAGCGACGCGGGACCCGTGAGCGATTCTTGGGGGGATTGCCACTCCGCGCCGAACGACACCCATCGCTTGCCCACCGTGTGGGAAGAGCGCCCCGTGGAGGCGGACGGAGGTGTTCGGAAGCCGGGCCTCGTCGTGACCTCATGGCGCAACCTCGACGCGGGCGCCGAGACGCACGAGGTGCCCCGCGTTCCCCCCGCGCGGGGCCGTCTCCGCGTCGTGCCCTCGTTCGACGCCCTGGTGCGTGGTGAGCTGGTGCACCTCTACGATCCGGGGGAGCCCCACCGCGGCGATCTCCTCTTCCGCTTCCCCTCGACGATCACCGGGGCAGTTGGGTACAGCGACTACCTCATCCTGAGCCGAGCCGGCACGAACGACATCGAGGGGATCGGTCCCGAGGGCGCTGTCCCGGGCGGGAAGCCCGTGATCCAGACCCTCGTCGCCACGGGCCTCGCGGGGTGCGCGAAGCGCACGCGCACGGTGCTTGACGCCGCCTATGCCATGCTCGCCACCCGGGAGATCTGCGACGGAGAGGAGCGCGTCTTCCTCAACTCGATCAACCGAATGGAAAAGTTTCAAACCTTTGAAATCGAAGACGATCCGATCGAGGTGAAGCTCGGGCATCCCACCACCACGCTTCGGATCCTCAGGCTCGAAGATTCGCCGAGACCCGGAGGAGGGTACCACTCCGCGATCCTCGTCACCTTCGTGACGAGGGAGGGCACTGGACACACCCTGCGAGGCCTCGTGTTCGGCCGTTGACGAAGACCCGCGCTCGACGGGCACCTACCGAAATGGGCGAAAGGTGAGAATCCCGGCTCGCGAGCACCCACGCGCCGGCGGCCTTCGAGGCCAGGGCACCTTTCGGCTCCGCGGCAGGCCCGCTCTCTGGCGACCCGGCGTTGCGCGCGGGGCGGGGAGCGGCCGCGGCGCGACCGCTAGCGACACCGCGACGTGGGGGTCCTTCACCTCGACACGGGCGCGGGCTCCGGGGCCGGCTCCGCGGGCGCCCGCTCGAGCGCGATCACGAGGCCGCCTGCGACGACGAGCCCCATGCCCGCGAGGGTGAGCGGGGCCGGCCACTCGTGCAGGGCGAGGGCGCCGGCGGCGGCGCTCGTCGCGACCGCGAGGTAGCTCACCGCCGACACGCGCGCGGCGCGCTCGAGGGCGTACGCGCGGGTCATCGCGAGCTGCGCGAGCCCCGCGGAGACGCCCGCCGCAAACATGTAGAGCACATCTTTCGAGGCCGGCACCCGGAGGCTGGGGAGCGCGAGCAGCGAGAACGTGGCCGCCGCCACGAGGGAGAAGTGGAGCGCGATGGGCTCGGGCGCCTCGGACTGGCCGAGCTTGCGGAGCGCCATCATCGCGAAGGCGCCGAACACCGACGCGAGGGTCGCGACCGCGCCCGCCGCGAGGGCGCCAGGGCCCGTCGCCACGCCCGCGCCGAACAGGGCGGCGGGGCGGAGCACGAGCGCGACGCCAGAGAGCGAGATGGCGAGCGCGACGTAGACGCGAGCGCCCGTGCGCTCGCCGAGGAAGGTCGGAGTGAGCAGCGCCAACACCACGGGCGTCAGGTTCAGGAGCGTCGTCGTGTCGCCCAGGGGCAGCTCGCGGAAGGAGAGGGCGTAGAAGGTGCACACCATCGCGGCGGTGCCGAGCGCGCTGCGCGCCCACATGCGCCGCGGCGCGCGCGGGCGCAGCGACACGCCGCGCGCCGTGGCGATGAGCGCGGCGATGAGCGCCCCG
>CAZHGG010000208.1:0-8571 GCA_964531755.1 uncultured Polyangiaceae bacterium | reverse complement strand
GCGGCGCCTCCCAAGAAGACGACCTCTACGCCCTCGGCCTCACGCTCTGGGAAATGTGGACCTGCCGCGTGCCGGAGCCCGGGTACAAGCCCCGCGCCAAGCCGATGCGCAACCAGATCATGTTCGACGTGCCCTCGGGGCTCTCCGTCGACGAGATCAAGCAAATCTTCCGCTGCCTCTCAGACGAGCCCACGCAGCGCATCCCCGCGCGCCACCTGCGGTTCTTCAACCCGGCCGCCCTCACGACGAGCGGCGTGCAGCTCCCGCGCGAGCGCCTCGACCCCGGCCCGCCGCCCGGTCGCAGCGCCTCGACCAGCTTCCAGCCCGGGTCGCAGTCGCTCCTCACCACGTTCGCGACGAACTCCCCGGAGTACGTCGGCGAGCTCATCGCCCTCGACAAGCCCCAGCTGTCGATTGGGCGCCGCACCGACGTGGACATCGTCGTGCCCGAGGCGACCGTGAGCGGTCACCACGCGAACCTGCGGTGGAGCGCAGGCAGCTGGCAAATCGAGGACCAGGGCTCGACCAACGGCACCTACGTGGAGCACACGTACGAGCGCAAGAAGACCGTCAACCTCATGCACTCGGGTGAGGTCCAGTTCGGTGAGCTGCGCTTCAAGCTCGTGAGCTTCCCGAAGGACTCGGCCGCGCACAAGCGCGCGCGCTCCTACCTCGCGAAGCGCGACGGCCTCACGGGGCTCTACGCCACGGACTACCTCCTCAAGGCCGTGCAGGAAGAGGCCCAGTTCGCCGAGTGGGTCGAGCAGCCGCTCACCGTGGCGCGCTACGAGCTGCGCGGCCCGACGCGGCAGGTCTCCGAGCGCCCGACCATCCTCGAGATGCTCGCCCTGCGCCGCGCCGCGACCCGGGTCATCGAGCTCACCGACATGCTGCTGCTGTCGCTCATCGCGGTCACGGGCGGAAAGACCGGCCCCCTTCGCTTCGCGGTCGCGATGGTGGGCCCTGGCCCGCACGAGGCGAAGAGCCTCGTCGAGCAGGTGGTGGGGCAGGTCCAGGGGATGCTGCCCGAGGGGCTCGATCTGCACGCATCGATCGCGCGGCACGAGCCGGGCATGAACGTGCGCGCGCTCGTCGACCCGGCCTGAGCGGCGCGAGGCAGAGGCACAGCGCCGGAATGACCGACTCGCAGAGACAGCCGTCGCATCCGCCGTCGGAGCCCCGCCCGGCGCGCCGCAGCTTCGCCGAGCCGGCCAACGACGCCCCCGTCCGGCTGCAGCTCCTCGGCGCCCTCTTGCTGCCGTTCTTGCTCATCGCGGGCCTGCTGTACGTCTGGCGACGACCGCGCACCGAAGAGTCGGCGAAGGTCGACGCAGCCCCGCTGCAGCCGAGCGCGGAGCCGGCCGCGCCGGTCGACGCCGGTCCGCCGGTCCCCGCCGCGCCCGCGGTGAAGGTCGGAGAAGTGAAGCTCGTCTCCTGCCAAGACGGCCGCAAGAAGCTCCCCCCCGAACAGTGCGATCACGTGCCGGTCGTCGAGCAGGCGCTCACGAAGGCGATCGAGTCGCAGAGCAAGTGCCTGTCCGAGTCCGCCGGCGGTGGCACGATCGAGTACGCCCTCGACGTGAGCTTCATCCGCAAGCGGACGCCGGTCGTGCTCTCGCTCCCCCGGGCGGGGCGCTCCTTCAAGAGCGCCAAGGTCGTGGGCCCGTGCGCGAAGGCGGTGCGGGCGCAGCTCGCGACGCTCTCGCTCGAGGGCGCGGCGCACACGCACGCGCGCTACAAAATGAGCGTCGTCGCCACCTACGCGGGCGCCAGCCGTGAACGCTGAGCGCGGGCGGGAAACTTTGCTACCATGGCCATCATGAAGCGCGTCCTCGCTCTGCTGCCGCTCGCCGCCACGCTGCTCGTTCCCCAGCTCGCGCTGGCCTGCCCGTCGGGCGCGAGCTCCTGCTCGGGCCCCTCGGGTTACGCCTCGACCTTCGGCGTGGGCGTAGCCGCTGGCATCCTCTCGATCCTCTACGAGCGCACCTTCGGCAAGCGTCGCTGACACGCTCGCGCCCTCGCCGCGCGCGTCCCACGAGCCGACGCGCTACTCGCGGCTGAAGAGCGCGTCGTCGTAGATGCGCAGCGAGCGGAACAGGCCCTGATCGCTCCGCTCGAGCACGAAGAGCGATGGGGTAGGTCTCACCTCGGCGCCGTGCACGCGGAGCAGAGCGCCCTCCACGATGCAGTGGCGGCCGTCGTCGCCCATACCGGTGGGGAAGAAGTCGACGCCGCCGCTGAGCAGGTGCACGAACCCGGCCGCGATGTTGGCGCGCCCCTCGCGCTGCCGCGCGGTGGGCTCCCGGGTGAACGACGCGGGATCGAACAGCGACGACGCGGCGACGGGATCGCCCGCGGCGAACGCGTCGAGCAGCGCACGCACGTTGTCGGGGAGCACCACCGGGAGCGGTGGGAGGTTCATCGGCGCGCGTCCGGTGCACCGGGGCAGCTCCCGCGCGCGGCAGTAGACCCGGAGCTCCACCTCGCGCGACTTGCGCCGCTCGGCGACGACGGCGATGGGGAGCGCGAGCCGCAGCTCGGCGCGGTCGAACTCCAGCGTACCCTCCGTCATGTCCCGGTCGATCCCGGTGACGAACGCGTAGCGGTCGTACTTCGCGTTCGACTCCGTGAGCTTGTCGCGGAGCCGCTCGAGGTGCGCGGCGAGCTCGGCCAACCCCGCGCTCCGCCCGAACATCGGCTCGTCCAGCGTAGCGCGCGCCCCGAGCCGAAGCAGCAGGGGCTCAAGCTCGCTCGCCAAGATGGCGGGGAAGAACACCTCGGACAACCAGCCACGGAGGCTCGATGCGTTCCCGCGCTCTTCGGATCCGATGCTCATCGCGCCCTTGAGACTGCTCCCTTTCCCCGGGGGAATGCAATCTCTATTCTGGTCAAAAGAGGGTTTGATGGCCAACGAAAAGGTTCTGTTCGCGTCCGCGCCGGACGCCGCGTCGATCTACGAGGTCTCGATGCGGGACGGCCTCCAAAACGAGGCGCGGACCCTCCCTCTGGCCGACAAGCTCGCGCTGCTCGACGCGCTCCTCGCGAGCGGCCTCCAGCGCGTCGAGCTCACGAGCTTCGTCTCCCCCACGTGGATTCCCCAGCTCGCGGACGCGGACGAGCTCGCGCGGGCGGTCGGCGCCACACGCGCCCCGCCTGGCGTCGTCCTCTCGGCGCTGTGCCCGAACGCGCGCGGCCTCGCGAGGGCCCTCGCGGCGGGCGTCCGGGAGATCGCGGTCTTCGTGAGCGCCAGCGAGACCCACAACAAGAAGAACGTCAACCGCAGCATCGCCGAGTCTCTCGCCGGCTTCGAGGCCGTCATTGGGCCCGCGAGGGAGGCGGGGGTCGCGGTGCGCGCGTACGTCTCGTGCGTGTGGGGTTGCCCGTACGAGGGCGAGGTCGACGAGCGCGCGGCCCTCGACATCGCGCGGCGACTCGTCGCGCTCGGCTGCTACCAGATCTCGCTCGGCGACACGATCGGGGCCGGCACGCCCCGGCAGACGGCGCGCATCGTCGAGCGCTTCCTCGGCGAGCTGCCCGTCGACGCGATCGCGCTCCACATGCACGACACGCGCGGCACCGCCCTCGCGAACGTGCTGGTCGGGCTCGAGCTCGGCGTGCGGCACTTCGACGCCTCGGTCGGCGGGCTCGGCGGCTGCCCGTACGCGCCGGGCGCGGCGGGCAACGTCGCGACCGAGGATCTCGTCTACCTCCTCGAGGGCACGGGCGTGCGCACGGGCCTCGCGCTCCCCGCCCTGGTCGACGCGGCGCACGTCGCGTCGCGGGTCGTCGGGCGAGCGTTGCCCGGAAAGGTCCATCACGCCGGCCCGCTGCGCCGCGACGGGGCGGCGCACTTTGCCCCCGAAGGCGCGCCGTCTTCGAGTAAGTGCACGGCGTGATGACCCTCACCACCCGCGCCGCGCGCCTCGCGTGCCTGCTCGGCCTGCTCGGCCTGCTCGGCCCGCTCGGCTGTCGACGCTCCCCCGAGGAGCTGCCGCCGCCGTCCACGGTGGCGAGCTCCGCGTCGGTCGCCCCCGCGGTCGCCTCCCAAGCGGCGCTCACGCCCGCCTCACCGCAGGCCGCGTCGGCCGCGCCGCCGCGCGTGCCGGGCTGCCCGCCCGATCCCGAGGGACCCTCCATGGCCGCCACGCTCGCGGTCGTCTTTCCGGAGGCCGCAGGCGCGAAGGTCGACGCGGAGATCGCGCGGAGTGAGCACGACGTCACGCGCGGCCTCATGTACCGCACCGAGATGCCCGCCGACCACGGCATGCTCTTCCAGTTGCCCCGCCGCGAAGAGCAGATCTTCTGGATGCGCAATACATGCTTGTCGCTCGACATGTTGTTCCTCGACGAGGACGGGACCGTCGTGGGCGTGCTCGAGCGCGTGCCGATCTTGAACGAGGCCCCGCGCACGGTGCGCAAGCCCTCGCGCTACGTGCTCGAGGTCAACGCGGGGTGGGCCGCGGCGCACGGCGTCCGCGCGGGCATGCGCGCGAAGCTCCCGCCGCTCTGAGGGCGCCGCGCCGCGGGCCGGTGGAGGTGGCGCGCGAGACCGACCCCCGCGGGCGGGGCCAGTTCGAGCCAGTTCGCGGGCGATGCGCGCCGTGGTAAGGAAGGCGCATGCGTCACACGGTCCCCGCCCTCGCCTTCGCGCTCGCGCTCGCCCCGACTCTCGGCTGCAGCAAGAGCTCACCGCCCGAGCTCACCACCGCCCACGCCGATCCGGCGGTCGCGCCCGCGGCGCAGAGCGCGGTCGTGGCGCCCAGCCACCCGAGCCACGGTGGCGCCGCCTTCTCTTCGGCCACGGGCGGCGATCCCCTCGCGGGGCGGTTCACCCTCGCAGACGCGACCCGCGACATCCACGGTACCGGCGCGCTCCTCGCGACCATCGACACCTCGAAGGGCGCGCTCACGTGCAAGCTGTTCGAGGACAAGGCCCCGATCACGGTGGCGAACTTCGTCGGCCTCGCCACGGGCAAGCGCCCGTGGAAGGACGGCGACTCGTGGGTCGGCCGCCCCGCTTACGACGGCACCACGTTCCACCGCATCATCAAGGGCTTCATGATCCAGGGCGGCGACGCCAAGGGCAACGGCACGGGAGAGCCCGGCTACGTGATCAAAGACGAGCTGTGGGACGGCGCGAAGCACGACCGCGCGGGCCTGCTCTGCATGGCGAACCGCGGCCCCAACACCAACGGCGCCCAGTTCTTCATCACCGACGATCGCGCCCCCCACCTGGACACGAGCTACACCATCTTCGGTGAGTGCGCGCCGGTCGACACCGTGCACGCCATCGCGAACGTCGCGGTCATCGGCGAGCGCCCCGCGACCACCGTCACCATCAAGAAGATCACGGTCGCCCGCGAGAAGGCGGCGCCCGCGCCCGCCAAGTAGCCGCGCGGCTCGTGGTGGAGCGCCGCTAGTCGGCCTGGTACAGCACCGACTGCGAGCCCTCGCGGAAGTAGAACCTGTCGTGCTCGCCGCGATCGAACGTGGCGGCACCGAAGAGGTTCCACGCGACGCTCCACACCGCGGCGGCCTTGAACAGTCCGCGCATGGGCCGCTGCCCGAGCGCGAGCAACACGAAGAGCAACACCGCGTAGTCATTCGAGAATCGGTACCCGAACTGCCGCCAGCCGCTGTTCTGGTAGAGGAGATCGAGCGCGCAGGGGAGGAGGGCCGCCACGGCGATGAGCGTGTAGGTCTGCGACCGCACCTTCGGCCGGAAGAGCCAGAAGTAGAGCGGCGTGGTGAACCACAGCGCCAGTCCGTGCTCGTTGATCCGGAACGGCGTGCAGGCCGGCCGCGCCCCGAAGAGCCCGCTCACGAACGCCGAGGCGGCGTGGAAGACGCTCGGCTGCGGCCCTTCGAAGCACGCCAGGTTGCCGGGAGGGCGCCACGGCAGCACGGTGAGCATCACGCCGAGGTTCTTCGGCAGGTAGTGGTAGCCGAACAGGCCCCAGCTCTGGATGCGCCCCTTCCACACCACCGAGAGGTGCTCGTGCCCGAAGGCCGTCGGGCTCGGGTTGCCGAAGCGGGCGTAGTTCATCGCCGACGAGAGCACGAGCACCACCGCGAGCGGCGCCGCGAAGGGCGCGAGGCGCGCCGCGAGGCGCCGCAGGTCGAGGCCGGCCCAGAGGGCGCGGGCGCGCTGTGAGAGCTCACCTTCCTCCGGTAGGCCGACCTTGCTCGACAGCCGGACCGCCTCTGCGACGAACACGAGGCCGATGAGCAGCGTCGAGGGGCGCGTCATCCATGAGCACGCGAGGCACAACCCCGCGAGGAACGGCCGCTCCGCGTCGAGCGCAAAGAGCAGGTAGAGCGCCACGAGCCCCACGCCCACCACGTGCGCGGCGAACCAGACGGTGCCCTCGACGGCGGTGAAGAAATAGATCGTCCCGAACGCGAGCAGGCACGAGAGCGCGACGTTCTCTCCCTCGGTGCGCGACGAGACCCCTCGGCGTCGGAGCTTCTCGAGGACGAGGAAGAGCACGGCGGGACCCACCCCCGCGAGCCACACCATGAACTGTCCGTCTCGGAACTCCTCCGGGCTGCCGGCGGCCGCGACGAACGGGAGCATCAGCACGGCCGGGAAGGGCGGGAAGCTGATGTACGTCTTGCCCTGAAACTGAGCAAAATCATTCCCTTGTGCGTAATCGGGCGGACCGTTGCGGAGGTCCTGTCGACCGTGGAGCCACGCGTCGGCGAGGTGCGCGTAGTGGTTGAATGCCGTGTGCTCGGTCAGGCGCGGCTTCCCCGCGACCGCCGCGAAGACCACGAGACAGAGTGCGTAGATGGCGAGCCCCACCAGCAGGCGTCGCGACCGCGAGCTTGGCACGAGCCAGCCGCGCCAGCCCGTGGGACGCGCGCTGGCGGGCGCGAGCGCGCTGCTGCCGTCCGCGGCCACCCTCGCCGCCGCGAGCTCCCCGGCCCCCGCCGACTCCGGGCCGTCCTCGGGCAGCGCCGTCCCGTCGAGTGGCGCCACGGGGGACGCGCCTGCGTCCTTCGCCTCTGCCGGGTCGAGCTGGGGCACGTCGGTCAGGCGATCGGGCTCGGCGGCCGAGCCGTCGGTCGGCGCGCGGGTCTCCTCGTCGCTTCCACGCGACCCTCGTTCGTCGGACGCCATGATGGGCGACCTTTACCATGAGGGTCGCCTCCATCGTGTGCTCGCGCGCGCCGCCGCGACTGCGAAGCGCGCTACGCGCTCCCCCGCGTGGGTAGGTACGCGGGTGCGCGGTTCTCCTGGGAGCGGATGAGATTCCGGCACCATTCGCGACCTCGACAGCTTGGCACGTGCCTTGTAGAGAGGCGGGCACCTGAATGGCTCTCCCCATCTCGACCGCCGACACCACCCCCGCCGATCCCCGCGCGCTGGCCATCCTGGCCAGGTCCATCTACCGGGAGCTGCGCGCGAGCGGCTACGCCGAGAAGGACGTCGTCGCGCTGGCAGGTGAGCTGCTCGACGTGGTGGCGGGCGAGGTCGAGGAGCGCTGCGCACGCGACTAGTGACGCGCAGCGCCTGGCCGCGTCCAGACGTCGCGGCCTCGGTCGCCCCCGGGGAGGGGCGCGCGCGGAGGGCGCCCGCGGCGCGTCCAAAAAGCCGCGGTACAACATTGACAGACCTCACGCCCGCCAAGGACAATCGCCGTTCGACACACGACGGAACGAGCGCGCGTGGCGGGGTCCTCCTCGGCGATGGCGCCGCTCGCCCGTGAATGAGCGAGGCAAAGGCGCATGTTCGCGATCATCATCAGCGAGAAGGGCGGGCCCGAGCGCCGCGAGGCCTACGACAAGAGCGAGATCAACGTCGGCCGCGTGCAGGGCAACGATCTCATGTTGCCGAAGGGCAACGTCTCGAAGCACCACGCGCGCCTCCTGTTTCGCGACGGCCGCTTCATCGTCACCGACCTGAAGAGCACCAACGGCACCTACGTCAACGGCAAGAAGATCGCGCAGGCCACCGTCGTGCGCGAGGGCGACAAGATCTTCATCGGCGATTTCGTGATCCGCCTCGAGGGCGCGCAGGAGGCGGCGCCGCCGCCCATCCCCGAGGCGAGCGCGAACGACGACAGCACGCTGGCGCGCGAGGCCGCCCCCGCGCCGCCGCCTATCCCCATGCCCGTCGTGCCCCCGGCGGCGCGGCCCCCGCTGAACGGCCCCGCCGTCACGCTGAAGGCGTCCACGCACCCACCGGGCGCGCGACCCGTGGCGAGCCGCAGCGAGGCCTCGGCCGTGCAGCCCGCGGAGGAGGCCGACGACAGCGAGATCCACAAGCCGCGCCCGGGCATGCTGGGCCCGCGGCAGGCCACGATGCCGCTCAGCCCGTCCACCCCGCTCGGCGCTCCAGGGCTCCGCAGCCACAGCGGCGGGCCACCTCCGCTCCCCTCCGAGATCCACACCCCCGGGCACTCGGGCCCTCCCCCGCAGCCGAACGTCGCCCCACCGGCGCCGCAGCCCCCGCCGCTCCACGTGGGCCCTCCGCCCGCGCAGGGGATCGCCCGGCGCAACTCGGTGCCACCCGTGCGGATGGAGCCCCAGCGCCCACCGCTCCGTTAGCCCGCGGCGCGCGAGCCT
>CAZHGG010000207.1:0-8596 GCA_964531755.1 uncultured Polyangiaceae bacterium | reverse complement strand
CCACCGGACGCGCGCGCCGCGCCGGGAACCGACGCAGCGCCGGCGGACGCGCTCGACAGCGCGCCCGACGGCGGGCCCGCTCCCAAGAGGGTCTTCGTCACCCAGCGCCTCGTCGCGATGCCGCAGGCCGGCGCGGCGGGGCTCGACCTCCTCTGCGCCGCCGAGGCCGGGGCGGCGTCCGGGTGGATGGCGTGGGCGTCTTCCGGGAACGTGGACGCCGCCCAGCGCTTCCGCGACCGCGGCATGGTGGGTCCGTGGGTCCTCACCGCGCCCGGGGCGCCCGTGGTCACGACGGCCGACGAGCTCCTCGCGCCCGGCGGCCGCCCCGCCGTACGCATCCCGATCGACGCCTCGTTCGGCGGCGCTCCCGTAGCCGGGTTCGTGTGGACTGGCGTCGCCGCGGGCGGCGCGTCGTCCGACAACTGCGGCGACTGGTCCATCCTGGTGGGAGAGAAGGGCGTCGTGGGCCTCTCCACCGCGTCCGACGCGCGATGGACGGAGGCGACGGCCCTCGAGTGCGCGGCCGCCACCGCGCACCTCTACTGCTTCGAGCGATAGCTTCGAACCACGCCTCGAGCGGTGGCCTCGAGCGCGCCATGCGCAACATCGCGTGTTTTCGCTCGTCTCGCGCGGCTCGGTTTGCCATACGGGGGGCATGCACTCCCCCCTCGTCGAGCGATGGCTCTCGCTCGCCACCTCTCCCCGCCCGGCCGTGATCGACGCCGCCGGGGCGGTCCACACGTACGCGGAGCTCGGCCACGGGGCGCGCTCAATCGCCAGCGCGCTGCGTGAGGCGCCGGGAGGAGCGCGCGCGTCTCTCGCGGGCGAGCGCGTCGGGCTGCTGATCTCGCCGGGCGCGGCGTTCGTCGAGGCGCTGATGGGCGTGCTGCTCGCGGGCGGCACCGGCGTCGTGCTCACGCCGCTCTACCCCACGCGCGAGCGGCGTTACTTCTGCGAGGACGCGCGCGTCGGAGTGCTCATCGCGTCGCCCGACCTCGCGCCGCTGGCGGCGGAGCTCTCGGAAGGCCGGCGCCTGCTGCTGACCGACGAGGGCCTGCGCGAGGGCGCTCGCGAGCTCGAGCCCGCGCCGTCCTCCCCCGCGTCGCCGGCGCTCCAGCTCTACACGAGCGGCACCACCGGGCGCCCCAAGGGCGCAGTGCTCTCCCATGAGAACCTCGCCACCCAGCAGGCCCTCGTCGGCCGCGCCTGGGGCTTCTCCCAGGAGGATCGCTTGCTGCACACGCTGCCGCTGCACCACATGCACGGGCTGGCGATCGCGCTCCTCACCGCCCTCGGGAGCGGCGCGTGCACGCGGTTTCTCCCCTTCGATGCGCCGCGCGTGTGGGACGCCATGGCCGAAGCTACGGTCTTCATGGGCGTGCCCAGCATGTACCAGCGGCTCCATGTGGCGTACGAGGCCGCCGACGTCGACACGCGCGCCCGCTGGTCGCGAGCGGCCACGCACCTGCGGCTCGCCACGAGCGGGAGCGCCGCGCTGCCCACGTCGCTGGGGGAGTTCTTCCGCGCGCGCTCCGGGGCCTACCCGCTCGAGCGGTTCGGGATGACCGAGATCGGCGTGGGCCTCACGAACCCGCTCGAGGGCGAGCGCCGCCCCGGCTGCGTCGGGCTCCCCCTCCCGACGGTCGACGCGCGCGTCGTCGACGAGGCCGGGGTCGAGGCCGAGGTCGGAGAGCTGCTCATCCGCGGCCCGAGCGTCTTCGGCGGCTACTTCGAGCGCCCAGAGGAGACCGCGGCGGCGTTCGTCGCCGCGACCGACGGGGGCGCGCCGTGGTTTCGCACGGGCGACACGGTCACGCGGGTCCTCGACGAGGCGGGCGCTCCCGTCGCGTTCAAGATTCTGGGGCGCACGAGCGTCGACATCCTGAAGAGCGGTGGCTACAAGCTGAGCGCCCTCGAAATCGAGGAGACGCTGCGCGAGCACCCGCGCGTCCTCGACGCCGCGGTCGTCGGCGTCCCGGACGAAGCCTGGGGCGAGCGCGTCGTCGCATGCGTCTTGCTGCGCGAGGGGCCGGGGCACCCGCCCGACGCGCGCGCGCTGCGTGCATTCTGCAAGGAACGATTGGCGCCGTACAAGGTCCCGAAGGACGTCCACGTGATGGCCGCGCTCCCACGCAATCCGCTCGGCAAGGTCGTGAAGCCCGATCTCATCCGCGAGCTCGAGGGTCGCGAAAAAAGAGAGTAGCCCGACCGAGGGGCGGGCACGCCGCGCTCGGGGGTGCTAGGAAAGCGGAATCGTGCGCTTTTCTTCCTCACCTTTCCTCGCCGTCGCCCTCCCCGCCGCCGTCGCCGCCGTCGCCGCATGCAGCTCCACGCCCCGAGGCACGTTCGACGATCCCGTCGACGCGGGCGACGCGGGCGCGCTCCCCACCGACGGGGGCCCCAAGCCCCCCGCCTTCACCGACGCGTCGCTCGACGCGGCGAAGCCGGTCGGGCCGAGCGAGGTGTTCGGCCACTCGGGCAAGGTGCTCTACCGCCTCGACCCGGACACGAAGTCGGTGCAGGTGATCGGCACGTTCTCGGGCTGCAACGAGGGGAGCGAGCAGGTCATCGACATCGCGCTCGACGAAGCCTCGAACATGTACGGCACCACGTACACGGGGCTCTTTCGCATCGACAAGGCCACGGCGCGCTGCACCCGCGTGACGAGCTCCACGGGGAAGGACTTCCCGAACTCGCTCTCGTTCGTGCCGAAGGGCACGCTCGACCCCGCGGCCGAGGCGCTCGTGGGCTACGTCGCGGACGAATACGTGCGCATCGATCCCACGAACGGAAACATCACGACCATCGGCAAGCTCGGGAACACCCAGCTGCGCTCGAGCGGCGACATCGTCTCGGTGATCGGCGGCCCCACGTACCTCACGGTGAAGAGCACCGGCACCGGCGGCCAGTGCGCCGCGTCCGACTGCCTGGTCGAGATCGACCCCAAGACCGGATCCATCACCAAGAACTGGGGCGCGCTGAACGCCCGCGTCGACGTCTTCGGGGTCGCGTTCTGGGCGGGGTCCATCTACGGGTTCACGAAGGCGGGCTCGCTCTTCCAGGTGGAAATCAAGGGCGGCGCGCTCACCCTCAACGAGATCACCATCCCGCAGCGGCCGACCGACCTCTCGTTCTTCGGCGCGGGCTCCACCACGTCGGCGCCCACCCAGCCCAAGTAGCCCCGATCAGCGGCCCACGGGCGCGGGCGCGCGCTTCGCGCGCTCCACCGAGGCGCGCAGCGCGTCGGTCTTCGTGAGCCCGATGTGCCGCTTCACGACTCGGCCCGCCGCGTCGAGGACCAGCACGGTCGGGATCTGGTGCACGTCCCCCAGCGGGCCCCGGCCCACGCGCGACTCGGCGTCGCCGAGCGCGACGGGGAAGGTGACCTTGAGGGTGCGCGCGTACGCCTCCACGAGCTCGCGCTCGTGCCGCTCGTGGAGGGCGACGAGGGCGTACGTGACCACGTCGCCGTCGCGCTCCGCCATTCGCACGACGAACCCGACCTGCGCCTGGCTCGCGATGTCCCACGTGGTCACGAACACGAGGACGGCGGGCTTGCCCCGCAGGGCGTCGCGCGCCACGGGCCGCGCGTCGAGCGAGTCGAACACGAACGGCGCCACCGGCTCGGTCGCGCGCTCTTCGACGGGCTCGACCGGCGCGCGCGGCTCGGGCTCCGCGCGCACGCAGCCAACAAGGGCGAGCGCGACCAACCCGGCCGCGAGCGCGCCCCGCGAGGCGCCGCTTGCCGCGCGCGCCTCCATGGGTCAGTCGCTCTTCTGGCCGACGAACTGATCGCGCTTGTCGGCGAACAGCACGTTGAACGTGGTGAGGCTGCCGTAGCACTGGGTCACGTACTGCTGGAGCTGCACCTTCTCGTCGTCCGCGAGGCCGGAGTGAGCGTTGAGCTTTTGCTCGAGCACGCGGAGCTTGTCGCGGATCGAGACGATCTTGCGGAAGAACGCCTCGAGCGGCACCCGCTTCTCCGCGGTCTCCCGGTTGCCAGGGAGCAGCACGAGCTCCCCGCCCTGCCAGCGGCCGCCGAGCTCCACGGGGGAGACGGCGAGCTCTTCCTGGATCACCTCACGCAGGACCTTGCGGAATTCTTCGACGTCCATTTCAAGCAGCTCCTCGGGCAAGACGGGCGGCAGCGCCGGTGACGTAGCGGTGCGTGGGGCCGAGCGGTCGCGCGCGGTCGGGCCTCGTCGCGCGGGCTCCGGGCGGCGGGGCTTCGCGACGAACGTGCCCCGCTTCACGTACTGGTTGCAGGTGGACGTCTCGTAGAGCGGCGCGGGCCACGCCTCGAGGAGACACTCGCCGTGGCGACGCACTTCCCCGAACGCGTCGATTTCTTCGACCACGCGCACGAACCGCGCGCAGCTCCCGCAGCGCCCCTCGAGCTCAGGCCGGTCCATGGCTTCCCCTGGACGATCGCGCCGAGCGGCGCCGCGCGAAGCAACCCCTCTTCTGGTCCACGGCTCTTGGGTAGCACCTTTGGGCCGGGGGGTTAACAGGCGCCGAAAGTTGGGCTCGACGCTGGCCCACCCGCGCGGGGGTCGCGTATCGTGGCGCGGAGCCCGTGACCGCCCGCACCGAGCCCCCTCCCGCCGACTCGCCCGAGGTCCTGGCGCGCATCACCGCGACGCTCGAGCTCGTGGAGATCGTGGCGCGCTCGCTGAAGCGCGCCGCCGGGCGCGCCGACCTCGACGAGCTCCGGTCGGCGGGCCGCGAGGGGCTGCTCGCCGCCGCGCGCGCGTACGACCCCGCCCACGGCGTGCCCTTCCGCTCTTTCGCGAGCTTCCGCATCCGCGGCGCCATGCTCGACCACATGCGCCGCGTGTCGACCCTCTCGAGGCCGGCGTACGCGCGCCTCAGGGCCTTCGAGCGCGCGCAGACGCTCTCCGAGGCGCAGGCGGAGGAGGCCCCCGCCGGCCCGGTCACGCCCGAGCGCGCCGACGCCCTCTTGGCCGAGCGCCTCGAGGCGTCCGCGTTCGCGATGGCGCTCGGCTTCCTCACCGCGAGCGGCGGCGACGCGCTCGACGACGTCGAGGACGCCGAGCCCAACCGAGGCGCCGAGCGCGCCGTCCTGCTCCGGCAGATCGAGGCGCTCGTGGCCACCCGCCCCGAGGTCGAGCGCGAGGCGCTGCGCCTGCACTACTTCGAGGACCTCTCGTTGGATGAGGTCGGCGCGCGCCTCGGCCTCCACAAGTCCTGGGTCTGCCGAGTGCTCGCGCGGACCATCGAAGCGCTCGCCGCGCAGGTCCGCGACGGGCCCTGACGCGCCGTCGCTGCTCTGCGCGGCGCCGCGTGCTACGACGTGCCCACCATGAGCCGGCGAGAGCGAGTGCTGGTCGCGATGAGCGGCGGGGTCGACTCCGGCGTCGCCGCGGCCCGCCTCGTCGACGCCGGCTACGACGTCGTCGGCGTCACGCTCCACCTCTGGGACTACCCCGACGACCCGGAGGCGCGCGGCGCACACGGGCGCTGCTGCGCGCCGGAGGACCAGTACGACGCGCGCCGCACCGCCGACGCCCTGGGCTTCCCCCACTACACCTTCGATCGCCGCGAGCTCTTCTCGGAGCGCGTCGTCGCGCCGTTCGTGAAGGCCTACCTCGACGGCCAGACGCCGAGCCCCTGCACGGCCTGCAACCGCACGGTGAAGCTCGGCGAGCTCATGAGCATCGCCTGCACGTTGGGCGCCGACCGCGTGGCCACGGGCCACTACGCGCGCCTCGGCTCCTCCCCGGGCGGCGCGCCGCGCATCCGAGAGGCCCGCGACAAGCAGAAAGATCAGAGTTATTTCTTGTACGCCACGCCCCCCGCCCTCGTCGGTCGGCTGCTCTTCCCGCTGGGTGACAGCCTCAAGCCCGACGTGCGCGCCGAGGCCGTCGCGCGGCGCCTGCCCGGCGCCGAGAAGGGCGAGAGCCAGGAGCTCTGCTTCGTGGGACAAGGCGCCGGCGCGTACGGCGACTTCGTCGAGCGCCGCGCGGCGCCGGGGCGCGTCCGCCCCGGGCCGATCGTCGACGAGCTCGGCCGCGTCGTGGGCGCGCACGCGGGCATCCACCGGTTCACGGTCGGGCAGCGGAGAGGGCTCGGCGTGGCGCTCGGGCACCCCGCGTTCGTCACCCGCCTGGAGCCCGCGTCGGGGCGCGTGGTCGTCGGCGACGAGGCGGCGCTCCTCACGCGCGAGGTCGCGCTCGACGATCTCCACCTGGCCGAGGGGGTGGCGCTCCCGCTCGCGTGCCGCGCGCGCGTGCGCTACCGGCACGAGGGCGCGGAGGCGTGGGTCGAGCCTTCCCGCGAGGGCGCGCGTGTGGTCTTCTCGTTCCCGGTGAGGGCGGCGGTGCGCGGGCAGGTGGCGGTGCTGTACGAGGGCGACGCGGTCGTCGGCGGCGGCGTGATCGCCGACGTCGGCGCCACGGCGCGAGCCACCGCATGAGCGGGCCCTCTCGTCGCCTCGGGTCCCTCCAGCGCGGCGCGGCGCTCGTGGCGCTCGCCGCGGCGCTCGCGGCGCCGGCGAGCTGCACGAGCCCCGAGGGCGAGGGTACGGCGCGCGGCGGCCTCGACTTCCCGCCGTGCTGGCAGGGCCCTTTCGACCTCGCCCCCGACTTCTTCGGCACCGCTCCCTACCGAGACAGCGTGATGTTTCGGCTCCAGCGGAGCAGCGACAACCAGACCTTCAGCGACGGCATCTCGCTCGTGGTCGAGGACCTCACCCGCGTCCAGAAGGCGCTCGGCTCACCCTTCCTGGTCACGCTCCCGCCCGAGGTGACCGCCGCCGGCGTTCCCATCAAGCCGGAGGCCGACCCGGGCATCGTCCATCTCTCGCTGTACCTGCAGAAGAGCTGCAAGACGCAGACCACCACTCTCCACGCCGTGCGCGAAGTGTCTTTCGCACCCGACACCGCCGCCGGCGGGTGCGAGGCCACGGACGAGGGCCAAGACCCCGCGTGCGCGAACCCCGTCCCGGGCCCCCGGGGCGACGGGAAGAGCCGCATCGTGTTCCACTCGATCTTCGCGGGCGACACGGCCACGCTCGACTCGGACCCCCGAAGGACCCGTGGCTGCTTCGACGTCTACCTGGCGAACCCCCGCGAGATCGACCCCGTGACGCAGGCGGCGCCCCGCTGCCGCGGGCACCTCCGCGGCACGTTCGACTTCCTCTACCGCCGCTCGCGACCCTCGCAGCAGTTTCCGTAGCCGGCCGCGCCACCGACGAGCGCTTGCGCCGCGATGGCGAGGCCGATACCGTATGTCCAGTGTTGCCCCGGGTGCACAGTCGCTGGACAGCGTACGCCGTGTTGCTCGGGCTCACGGTCGGGGCCCCGTGCTGGGCGGCCGACGACGAGCCGGCGCCCACGGGCGAGCGCCCGACCGAGAGCGAGCCACCCAAGGCCGCGGGAGCCCCTTCTTACAGAAAGGCCAAGGCCGCGTGGGCCTCGGGGGACATGGCGACCGCTGAGGTCTTCTACCGCGAGGCCATCGCCAAAGGCGGCCTCGCCCCCGACGAGGTGCTGGAGTCGTACGTCCGCCTCGGCACCGCGCGGCTCCTCCTCGGCCGGAAGGACCAAGCGCTCACCGCCTACCGCGCCGCCGCCGTGATCGACGACGCCTTCGACGTCCCCGCGGAGGGCGGCCCGCGCGCGGTCACGCTCGCCGACACCGCGAAGAAGGACATGGCCTCGGTCGGCTCGCTGGTCCTCGGCCTGAGCTGTCCTTCGCGCGCCAAGCCTGGCGAGGCGTTCACCGTCCGCGCCAAGGTCGACGACAACCACGCGCGCGTGCTCACACGCGTCGGCCTCTCGGCGAAGGACGGCTCCACGGGGCGGGAGCTCTACTTCGCCGCCAAGTCGGCGCAGACCGTCGAGTTCGAAATCCCGTCGAGGGCGGTGCTCCCGGGCAGCACCCTCGTGGTCCGCGTCGACGCCCTCGACAGCCACGACAACCGCCTCGCGTCGGCGGCCAGCCGCGTCGAGGTGAGCGGCACCAAGCCCACGCCGCCGCCGCCGGTCGTGGTCAAGGCCAAGCCGCCGCCCAAGAAGGAGCCCGTGAGCTTCTTTCGCTCTCCCTGGACGTACATCGTGGGAGGGGCCGTCCTCGCGGGCGCTGGCGCGAGCGTGTTCCTCCTGACCCGCCCCACCGATGACGTGACGATCGGCGCCGTGTCCGTGCGGGCGCGCTAAGATGAACGAGAACGTGAGGCTCTGTTGGCTCAGGACGCACAAAGAAGCGGTGGTTATGCCCAAGCCGGCGCGGCCCTCGCGCGGGCGGAGGCGGCCATGACCGATCAGGCCGGCGGGACGTACTTCCTCGGGCGCTACCGGGTCGTCGATGAGATCGGCATCGGCGGGATGGCCAGCGTGCACCTCGCGCGCATGGACGGGCCGGGCGGCTTCCAGCGCTGGGCGGCGATCAAGAAGATTCACTCGCACCTCATCGAGGACGACTCGTTCATCCAGATGTTCCTGGACGAGGCGCAGGTGGTCGCGCGCATCTCGCACCCCAACGTCGCGCAGGTGTTCGACCTCGGCAAGACCGAGGACACCTACTGGATCGCCATGGAGTATCTCCACGGCGAGCCCCTCCGCGAGGTGATCCG
>CAZHGG010000206.1:0-8602 GCA_964531755.1 uncultured Polyangiaceae bacterium | reverse complement strand
CCCCATGAGGCTGGCGAATTCGCCGCCATGTGGCCCCATGAGGCTGGCGATTGGCACTTCGGGTGGGTGACGAGCGCCAGCAGCTTCATCCCCCCGCAGCATGGGCACGTCAGCACGTCGAACCCAAAGGTCCGCTCGAGGAGCTCGGCCCACGGGCGACAGCAGCCTCGCCGCGGCCTCTCGGGCATGTCCCCCGTTCTCTGGCGGGACGACCGCGGGCTTCGGGGCGAGACGGGGCCTGGGCTCGCCACATCCAGCGGAGGGCCGACCCGCGCGGCTCTTCGGTGCTCTACCAGGCCTCCTTCGTGTAGCGTCGACGCATGGGGCGTTGGATTTCGTTGGGGCTGCTTCTCGCCGCGGGTGCCTTCTCGTGCGACGGCAACGGCGCCGACAAGCTCGGCAAGGGAGGCAAAGGTGGCAAGAGCGAGGCGCCGGGGGAGCCGAGTGCGGTCGCCGCCGCGGCTCCAAGCCACAGCGGCGCGGTCGCGGTGACCGGCAGAGGGCGGCCCGACGGAAAGACCCGCCCGAACATCCTCTTCGTGCTGGCCGACGATCAGCGCGCCGACACGCTCTCGTGTATGCCGAAGCTCGGCAAGCTGCTCGCGCGCGGCACGACGTTCAAGAACAACTTCGCCTCGACGCCGCTCTGCTGCCCAGGGCGCTCGTCCGTCCTGACTGGCAAATACGCCCACAACCACGGCGTGCTCTCGAACGGAGACATCGAGGACGAGGACGGCAGCAAGTCGCCGGGGGCCATCGACTTCCGGAAGAATGGCAACGAGTCGAAGACCTTCGCCGGGTGGCTCCAGCAGAAGGGGTATCGCACCGGGTACTTCGGCAAGTACCTGAACGCCTACGACAAGATCCTCGAGACCGAGCCGACGCACATCCCGCCCCACTGGGACGAGTGGCGCGCCTTCTCGCACGCCGAATATTTCGACTTCGACCTGCTGGAGCGCGGCCTCGGAGAGACCAAGGCGACGCGCCGCTGCTACCTCTCGAACGAGGCGGAGGATGACGGCGATCGCAAGGGGAAGAAGAAGGGCAAGGGCGCCGCGGCCGAGAAGAGCGACGGCGAAGAGAACGCCAAAGGGAAGAAGAAGGGCAAGAAGAAGGAGCGCAAGTGCAAGGGCGCTGCCGACGAGGTCGTCCGCAACGGCAAGGAGAACTACTCCACCGACGTCCTCCGCGACCAGGTGATCGGGTTCATTCGCAAGGTGTCCCAGGAGGGCAAGCCGTGGATTGCCCACTTCGCCCCGAAGGCCCCTCACGGTCCCTTCTTGTCTCCGGCGCGGTACCAGCCCGATCCCGACGAGCCGACCTTCTCGAAGGAGGCGCTCGACCGACTCTCGAGCTGCTCTCTCTTCGACTGGAAGGGTCGCCCCCCGAGCTATCTCGAGGCCGACATGACCGACAAACCGCAGTGGATCCAGGAGACCAAGGCGAAGCGCACCGCCGAGGACCGCCTCGACCGCGTCCGGCACATGCAGCTCGCCAGCGTGCTCGCCACCGAGGACGCGATCGAGGACATCCTCAAGGTGCTCGGGGAGCTCGGCGTCGCCGACGAGACGATCGTCGTCTACACGGGCGACAACGGCTTCGCCTGGGGCGAGCACTGGCACACCCACAAGAACTGCGCGTACGAAGAGTGCATCCGCGTGCCGCTCGTCGTCATGGACCCGCGCGCGGCGGGCGGGCCACGCACCGTCGACGACTTCACGATGAACGTGGACCTCGCGCCGACGTTCGCCGCCTGGGCCGGCGCGAGCGTGCCCGAGAAGGTCGACGGCATGAGCTTCGCGGGGCTCGTGGATGGGACCGCCAAGGGGCCGTGGCCGCGCACGGAGGTCCTCTCCGAGTGTTGGGGCCCGGGCATCGCCGGCCGCCCCGACACCCACGCCGCCGTGCGCACCAAGAAGTGGAAATACGTCGAGCACTACGCGGACAACGCGCGCACCAAGCTCCGCGTGCACGACGGCAGCCCCGAGCGCGAGCTCTACGATCTCGAGAAGGACCCGTTCGAGGTCGACAACCTCCTCCGGCTCTCCCCGGCGAACCTCGCGAGGACCGGCCACGCGAAGGACCTCGTCGACACGACCACCGCCGACCTCGCCGCCAAGCTGAAGGCGCTCGAAGCGAAATAGCTGACGGGTGCAGTTCCCGGCTTCACACCCAGCTGCGCCCGCGGCCTGAAGTCCCGGGAAGGCAGAGCGCACCGTGGCGCGAACCTGAAAGTGAGCCTCGAAGGGGCGAACGAAGGTCTATGGCGACTCCGAGCCGAAGGCGAGGCGTCGCCATGAACGCTTGCCTCGTCCGTTAAAACAGATACACTTCTGTTATAATGAACGTCGACCCCCGATCCGGCGAGCGCTACGTGACGGCGCGGCAGGACACGTCGCGACGGTGGAGGCACCGATGAGCGCGCGTCTTCGCGTGGCGTTCGTCGGTGGCGCGCGCCGCTCCGCGCGCGAGCTCGCGTCGCTCGGCGAGGACCTCGGGGTCGACGTGGAGGTGCACGACGGCCACCTCGCAGGGCCCTCGAGGGAGCGGCTCGGCGCGGTGGTGCGGCGCGCTGACCTCGTCGTCCTGGTGACGGGGATCGTGAGCCACGCGTCCGTGCGCGAGGCGAAGCGTCAGGCCGCGAAGAGCGGAACCCACGTCTGCATCGTGAAGTTCTGCGGCCTGACGACCGCGCGCGCCGTGCTCGAGGAGGCCGCGCAGCGAAAGAGCGCGTAGCCGCGCCCATCACGAATGAGTGGTTGGCGGCGTGCCCCCCGCCACCCACCACGCCCCGTGGGCGTTCGCAGAGTTCTTGTGACGAGCCTTGCGGCGCTGGCGATCCTGGTGAGCTGCGCATCGCGCGACCGCGAGGTCGCGATCGGCGAGAGCTCCGATGCGCTCACCGCGAACAGCGCGCTCCTCCGCGGCGCCTCTCTCGCCCCGCGGCAGCTCGCGTTCACCCCTACACCGACACGGCGGTCGGCGTCGTCGCGGCCAAGTGCCGTCGACGACGGACCGGGCCCACGCACCGGCGAGCTCTCCAAGTACCTGAAGAGCCAGGGCATCCCCGCGGTGTTCTTCATGAATGGCCGGCATCTGGCGACGCCCCTGCCGCCACTCCGCGTCCCCGGCGCCTGGCTCGAGCGTCAGCGGGCCCGGCGGCTCCCGTCCGGATAGACCTCTTCCACCGCGTGTCCGGCCACCATCCTCGTCGCGCCGATGGGAGCGCCGTCGTCCTCCCACAGCTTGCGAAAGCCCTCCTCCTTGCCACTCCGCCAATGCGACTGGGCCACCACCACGCCGTTCGGCGCGAAGCGGGTGTGAAGCCCCTCCTCCACGTAGTCCTTGGCCTCGACTCCGCTCCAGAAGCCGACCGTCTCCCGGCCTCCGGTGGCGTGATAGGCGATCGCCCATCGGCATATCCCGTTCTCGTAGAAGGTCTGACTCCTCAGTCGCCCGTCCGAGAAGAAGCCCAGCGTGAGGCCATGGGTCCGGGACGGCGAAACGCCTGGCTGACCGGGGATCGCGCACGAAAGGGAGTCCTCCATCACGTACACTTGGGCGCCCGGCGGGCACCGCATGTGGTGCGGCGTGACGGCGGCCCTCACCACCCCGTCGGGCACCCAGCAGGGGACGGGCGCCGGGGGTTCCGGCGTGAAGAACTCCGCCATGTGGGGCGCGAGCGGCACTCGAGGGGGCGAGGCCCACGCGGGGGCCATGCGATTCAACGTGTCCAAGGTGCTGCGGAGGGTCCGGATCTGATCCTCGAGCATCTGGCGCTGCTCGGGATAGGGGTTCGCGCGCGCGCTCGCTTCGAGCTCGCGTAGGGTAACTTCGATCTCCATCCGCTGGGTGACGTCCGCCGACATAGGCGCTCCTTGGGTGCGCTGCTTGGGTGCGAACGGGAGCTTACCCGTTTCGCAGAGGCTCGGGTGACTCGGGCGTTGGGCGCGACGCGCTCGCGACGACCGTCGCCGCTGCGGCTTCTCGGAGTTCCACGGCGTCACGCAGCGAATCGCGGACGGGCTCGCCCTCAGCCGCCTGGAGCTCTGCCTCGAGCACCTGGAGGCGCTTGCGCAGCTTGGCGGACTCGCGCTTGCGCGCCCCCGCGTCGAGAGGCGCCTCGTCGTCGCGCATGACCAGCACGAGCTCCTCCGACGCGAGGCCAGGATCGACCCGCAAGACGAGCAGGGTCTGGTCCTCTTCCGAGAGGTCGACTCTTTTCATGACGAGGACAAAAAAAGACTTGACGAGAGCCCATTTATGAGTGTTACCCATGCGAGCATGACGGGAGGAGACCGCCGAGGATTGCTTCGTGTGCGAGGAGCGGCGATGGGGGTACGCGTGTGGCGGCCGAACCGGTGGCTACGAAGCCAGCGGCAGAATGGGGAGCCACCAAGCCTGCTGCATGAGTTGGCTTCAGTGGGCGCTCTCGGCACGAAACATTCAGAGGGACACTATTCATGAAGAATGGCTACACGCTCGCGTTGGTCGCATGTCTCGCCGCGCCACTCGGATGCACGACGAAGTACCGCTACGTAGCCAATTCTGCGACGAACGTCTCTGCGGCGAAGCCCGCGGGTTGTGACTTTCCCTTGACAGCGACGACGCCGAGTTCAGGCTTCCAGGAAATCGGCGTGCTGGAGCCGGATGGTTTGACGACGGATCAATTGGGCATTTTCAAAGAGCTGATTCGCAAGGATGTCTGCGCCGCGGGTGGTGATCTGGTTGTTGGAGAGATCAACCGGGGCCACTACGTTCGCGGAATCGTTTTCCGTGCTGCATCGACGAAATGAGCTCGAGTAGAGTTTTCCGGCGCCTCTGGCGAGCCTTCTGCTCCACACACGCATGTTCGCGGGCTGGCGGAGTGCGAGCGCTCGAGCGGCCTCTCGCAGGTCGGGCTCGACTCGTTCGGCCGCCGTGTCTGCCGCTGATCGCCGCTGACCGCGCGCCAGCCTGCGCGTCGTAGGTTCGAGCCTTCGCGAGCCTACTCGGAATCGCGGCCCCGCCTCGGGCGTACGGCTTGGGTGCTCGCGTTTCTCGAGAATCGTGTCGTCTTCCCCTCGCTCGATCGCCTGGACGCCGCGCGGGTGGTGCTGCTCCGCTCGCTCGGGCCGGTCGCGCGGCTCTTCGTGCGCTCGCGAAACCTTCGCGTCGTCGCGGTCGCCCTCCTCTCCGTGGTGTTCGCGCTCGTCGCGTCGGTGCTCGCCACGGGCTACTTGCTCCTCCTCGGGCCGCTCGTGTTCGGCGCCGCGCATCTGTTCGCCGAGGCGCGGGTCCTCTGGCCCGCCCATCGCCGCGAGAGTCGCTTCCTCGTGGGCGCGGTCGCCGTCCAGATCGGCCTCGTGCTCTCCGGGCTCGCGGTCGTCGCGCTCCCTTGGACGGCCTTGGCGGCGGTCCTGGTCCTCGCGCGCGGAAAGACCCGGTGGGTCTCCGCGCTCGCGCTCGTGACGGCCGGGGTCGGCACCGCCATCGGCCCGACGACCTCGCGGCTCGTGTTTCTGCACGGGCACAACCTCGTTCCGCTCTTCGTGTGGCTCGTCGCGCGGCGACGATCGTTGGCCGTCTCGTCGACGGTCCTCGGCCTCGTCGCCGTCGCGCTCGCGCTCGTGCTCTCGGGCGCGTTCGACGGGATCGCGATCCGCACGCCCCTCGCGGATAGGGTATTTTCTCTGGTTCGACTCACCGACGCGGTCGCGGGGGGGGCCTCCGGCGCCCTCCGAAAGCGACTCCTCGTGGCCTTCGCGTTCACGCAGTCCTTCCACTACGCGGCGTGGCTGCGCCTCGTGCCGGAAGACACGCGCGAGCGAGAGACGCCACGCGGGTTCCGCGCCTCGATCGAGGCGCTCCGGCGCGACATGGGCCGCCTGCCGACCGCGCTGGCCCTCGGCGTCATCGTGGCCATTCCTCTCGGGGCGGTCGTGCTCGGGGCGGTCCGTGCGCGGTCGCTCTACGTCACAGCGTCCGAGTTCCACGCGTCCGTCGAGGCACTCCTCGTCGTCGTCGCGCTCGCGGCGCAGCGCGGCGGGCGTGCGTTCGCGAACCGCTGATCGACCCGGCCGCGTCCCGTGCGCACGGCCGGCTGCCGTGGGGCTCCCTTCGGCATAGAGATAAGACCTATGCGCCTTCGTCCGCACTCGTCAGCCCTCGCGTCGTCAAGGACGCGGCGCTCAAGTTCGACGCGCGGGACATGCGCCAGGTGGCGCGGGTGAACCTGCCTCGACCACGGCCTTGTAAGAGGCTCCGCCGGCAGCCCGTAGCTCAGCGTGGCCACCACGAGGTAGAGGCCGATGGCGCCCGGCCCTGCGCCGAGCCTCACGTAGGCGCTCCACCACCGCCCAAGTCGTATCCAACACTTGCGCAATGGGGCTCTTCGGCGACGCGGTGCAAGACGATGGACGGCCTGGTCGCGGGCCGCGACGCGAGCCGCGCCCCACCCGCCGCGTCAGACCGAGATCGAGCCCTTGCGGAAGTCGCTCTTCTCGAGGAGCACGTTGACGCACACGGGGCGGCCGGAGCGGGCGATGCGCTTCGCCTCGTCGAGCACCTCGCCGACCTTCGCCTCGTCGTCGAGGAGGAGCCCGACGCCGCCGTAGCCCTCGGCGACCTTCTCGTACGAGGTGTAGCGGAGGGTGGTGCCGACGTCGTCGCCGAGCAGCGTCTCCTGGTCGCGGGCGATCTGGCCCCACGCGGCGTCGTTGCCGATGAGGGCGATGGGCGCGAGGCCGTGCCGCGCGAAGGTGTCGAACTCGGAGAGGCTGTAGGCCGAGGAGCCGTCGCCGTAGAGGATCCACACCTCCGCGCCGGGGCGGCACGCGGCCGCACCAGTGGCGAAGCCGCCGCCCACGCCGAGGGTGCCGTAGACGCCGGGGTCGAGCCACGCGAGCGGGGAGCGCGGGCGGAGGATGTAGGCGGCCGTCCCCACGAAGTCGCCGCCGTCGGCGACGAGCACCGCGGAGTCGTCGAGGCGCTCCTCGAGCTCGCGCAGGAGCCTCACGGGGTTCACGCGCCCTGGCTGCGTGGCGGGCGTGGCCTGGCCCGCGATCTCCGCGTCGCGCTTCGCCTCGCGCTCGCGCAGCGTGCCGTACCAGTCGCTCCACCGCGACGGCGGCGTGGCGCCCAGCTCACGGGCGAGCTCCACCAGGAACTCGCCCGGGTGCATGCGCACGGCGATGTCCGCGACCCGGTTCTTGCGCAGCGCCGCGCCGTTCAGGTTGGCGGCGACGAGCGTGCACTCGCGCCCGAACGCCTGGCCGTACTTCAGCCGGAAGTCGAAGGGGAACCCCGAGACGACGCACACGTCGGCCTCGCGGAGGGCCTTGCCGCGCTCGTGGCGGAGCTGGCTCTCGCTCGTGCGACCCAGCAGCCCGCGCGCCATGCCGCCGAGGTACGTGGGCACGCCGAGGTCGCTCACGGCCTGGGCGATGCGCTCGGGATCCTTGCAGTTTACAAGTGTCTGGCTGCCGAGGACGAGCACCGGCCGCTTCGCCTTGCGGAGGGCGTCGGCCACGCTCCGCACGAGGCCGCTCTGGTTCAGCTGCGGCAGGCCGCCCTCCGTGAGGTCGACGGGCAGGTCGAGCGGCACGTGCGGCTGGTGGAACTGCCGGAGCAGGTGACCCTTCAGGTAGAGGCGCAGCGCGTCGCCGAGGGGGCCCTTCATCGTGGCCTCCTTCAGGTACCACTCGCGGACCATCTCCTTCGGGTAGAGCATGTCGATCGCGATCTCGACGAAGACCGGCCCGGGCACGCCCGCGAGGGCGATGTCCATGGCGCGCTCGACCGTGGGCCCGAGGCTCTGCACCGTGGCGACGCGCGTGGCCCACTTGGTGATGGGCTTCAGGATCGACAGCTGATCGATGTCTTGGAGCGAGCCGCGGCCGCGCAGCACGGTGGCCGTGGCGCCGCCGAAGAGGAGCACGGGGGACTCCGCCATCTGCGCGTTCTTGATGGCCGTCACGGTGTTGGTGACGCCCGGCCCGGCCGTGACGGCGGCGACGCCCACGTTGCCGGTGAGGCGCGCGGCCGCGTCGGCCGCGAAGACCGCGTCGACCTCCTCGCGCATGTCGATGACCCGGACCCCGTGTCGCTTCGCGCCGACCAGGATGGGGGAGATGTGCCCGCCGCAGAGGGTGAAGAGGTGCCCGATGCCCCGCCGCGCGAGCACCTCGCCGACGATGTCTCCGCCGTGTTCCATGGTCCTTCGCTCCTTCGTGGCGTGCCGAGACAGAGGGTGTACCGCGCGCGTCGGCGCGTGTGGGTTCAAATCGTCGCGCGGGCCGGCCGGCCGCGGGTCGCGCCCGCCTCGTGGCTGTCCAAGGTTGGCGACCGCCCCTGACCTCGACTCGCCCAAACCCGACCCCGACCGCGACCGCGCCCTCGACCCCAACCCCAACCCCAACCGCGCCCTCGACCGCGACCCCGCCCGCGCCCTCGACCGCGACCCCGACCCCGCCCTCGACCGCGCCGTCGCCGTCGCCCTCGCCCTCGCCCGCGACCGCGACCGCGCCCGCGCCCCCGACCCCGACCCCCCCCGCGCCCCCGACCCCGCCCGGTGCCGCCCGCGCGAGCCGTGCGGGCCGGCCGCCTACCGGGTGAGGCCAGG
>CAZHGG010000205.1:0-8615 GCA_964531755.1 uncultured Polyangiaceae bacterium | reverse complement strand
GCCGAGGGCCGCCCCGACGGCATAGCAAGGGAAATCGCTCCAAACGAACGTGGTGCCGAGCACGAGGCGCCCGAGCCGCGTCGCGCGCGCGGCCTCGAGCGGCGCGACGTGCCAAGCCTGGCTGAGCTCCACGAGCGCGGAGGCCCCGAACGCCAGGGCCGCGAGCGCGAAGCGCGAGGCCCGCGGAGCCACGAACAGCAACAAGAAGAACACGAGCGTCGCGTAGAGCGCGTCGCCCGCGTACTCGGCCACGAACCGCGGGAGCGCGTGCCCGTACCGTCGGCTGCCGAGGCCGAGCGGCACCGTGACGAGCGCCGCCGCGGCGGCGAAGAGGCGCGCGCGCCCCGCGGGCGTCACCGCGTGCAGCGCTTCCCGTTCCAGCAGATGTCGGCGCCCGGGCAGGTGCAGACCTGCGTCTCCTTCGAGTCGGCGGGATCGCAGCCGCACGCGCCCGGCTTGCACATGTCCGGGAAGTCGCTCGCGGTCTTGCAGCACGACAGCTGGATGACGGCGCCCCCCACCGACTGGCACTGGGCCACGGGATCGTTCGGGTCGACGTAGCCGTCCGGCAGGTTCCCGAGGCCGCCGTCGCGCGCGGGGGCGCCCGCGTCGACCGTCGGCGTGGAGGCACTGCACGCGGCGAACGACGAGGTGGCGACGAGCACCGGGACCAACGCGAGGGCGAGGCGCATGGTGGGAGCGTCGCACACCCGGCTCCAAATGTCGCCGTGTGGGCGCCCGACCCCGCGCAGAACGTACGTGAAACCGGGCGGCAACCCCGATAATCTGGGGCCACCCTATGCCCCTTCTTCGCCCCTCTCCACGGTCCTTCATCCTCCCCTTGTTCGCCGCCGCGCTCGGCGCGCCCGCCGCCGCGTGCGGGCCCGGAGGCGCCGGCGAGGCCGTACGCCCGCAGGCGCCGTCCGCCGCGACCGCGATCCAGTCCGAGACCGCCGACGCGATCATCACGTGCCGGCCGGGCGCCTACGCCGAGCCGCTCGCCGTCGATCTCTCGGCGAACGCCCGCGCCGACTTCGAGGCCGCGATGGACAGCGGCGTCGCCGTGGTCCACTACGACTGCAAGTCCGTGCGCCTGCTGAAGGACTGCCGCATCGGCGGCGAGTACCGGTTCGCGGGCGTGAGCCGCAAGGAAGAGGTGATCCACCTCGACAACCGCGACGAGATCAAGGCAAACCTCCCGCTCGCGCCGGTGGCCAAGGGCAGCGCAGAGATGGAGCGCGCCTCGGCGCTCGACATCGCCTACGTCCTGGTCGGCAAGCGCTCGACTCCGGCCATCGTGAGCCGCCCCTACCTCGAGGGGAGCCAGTGCGGGGAGGCCACGCACTACATCCGCGCCGCCACGGTCGGGGCGTTCGCGGTGCAGACCGCCACGAAGGGGCGTGTCGCCGCCGCCGCCGACGTGTTCGGCACGAGCACGAGCGGCTCGAGCCAGAGCGGCAAGAACAGCGCGAAGAAGGACGGCAACCCGAAGTCGTGCGAGGAGTCCAAGCCCGGCTCGGACGCGCCGCCCGGGGAGTGCCGCTCGGCGATCCGCTTCGAGCTCGTGCCGGTCGCCGACAAGCCGCCCGCCGCGAAGGCAGAGGCGAAGGCGGATCCGAAGGCGCCCGCGAAGCCCGCGGCACCGCCCGCGAAGGAAGAAGGCAAGGCGGTTGACGATCCGTGCCCCGAGGGGTTCAAGCTCGTGGCCGGCAAGTGCTCGAACGCCGCCGCGACCGCCGCGAACGCGGCCCCCGCCTCCCACCTGTGCGCGCCGAAGGACACCGCCGACTGCGAGGCGCAGTGCACCGCCGGGAACCTCGGCAGCTGCCACAACCTCGCGAACCTCGCGTACCGCAACTACGGCAAGGACGTGCCCGACGCGCAGAACGTGAAGGACGAGGATCGCGCCCTCGAGCTCTGGAAGAAGGCCTGCGACGGCGGCGTCTTCGCGGCGTGCAACAGCTACGCGGACAACCGCACCTCGAAGACCGGCAGCCAGCCGAAGGACCTCGCGGCCGCGCACGCCGCTTACACGAAGGCGTGCGACGGCGGCAACTCCGACGCCTGCTACACGCTGGGCGACAACACGCTCCGCGGGAGCAGCGGAGAGACCAAGGACCCAGTCGCAGGCTTCGCGCTGCTCACGCGCTCCTGCAAGCTCGGCGACAGCCTCGGCTGCCGCGAGATGGGTGAGTACCTCTTCGCCGGCAAGTACGGCGTGCCGAAGAACCCCGCCCTCGCCGACAAGGTCCTCACCGCGTTCTGCAACCAGGGCGATCTCCGCGCGTGCGAAGACCTCGGGCACCATTTGCTCGGCTTGTTCGACGACTCCGACAAGCCCGAGGCGCCGCTCGCCGAGATCCCGAACGCCAAGACGCGCGGCCGCGGGCTCCTCGACAAGGTGTGCCGCGCCAACGTGCCGCACTCGGCGAGCACCTGCGCCACCCTCGGCCGCGTGCTGGTCGCGGACAACGACCCGAAAGGGCGCGCCCTCCTCGCCGAGCGCTGCCCCACGGCGAAGGGCGACACCTGCGTCTTCCTCGGGCGCTCGTACCTCGACGGCAAGGGCGGACCCGTGGACAAGGCGAAGGGCTACGACGCCCTCCTCGCGTCGAACGACGACGACGCGATGATGACGGCGGCGCTCGCCATCCGGAGCGGCGACGGCGTCAAGAAGGACGCGGCCAAGGCCAAGGCCATCCTCGAGAAGCTCTGCAAGGATGAGGAGTACGAGAAGGCGTGCAAGGCCCTCGGCGGCGCGAAGCCGGGCGCGAAGCCCGCGGCCCTCGCGAAGGGCGCTGCGCCGGCCAAGCCTGCGCCCGCGAAGCCCGCACCCAAGAAGCCCGCGCCCAAGAAGTGACCAAGAGTGACCGCGGGGCCCCGCGCGGGCGACGGCAGGTGCCGGCGCCGCATGGGGCTCCGTGGCGGTTGCCAGCGGCGCCGCGGCGCCGTATGGGCAGTGCGTGTCCGAGAGAACGCGCGCCACGTGGGACGAGTACTTCATGAACATCGCGCAGGAGGTCTCCACGCGGGCCACGTGCGACCGCAAGCACGTGGGCGCCGTGGTCGTCCGGGACCGGAGCATCCTGGCGACCGGCTACAACGGCTCGATCCGGGGCCTCGCGCACTGCGACGAGGAGGGCCACCTCATGGAAGACGGGCACTGCGTCCGCACGGTGCACGCGGAGGCCAACGCCGTGGCGCAGGCCGCGCGCAACGGCTCGCGCATCGAGGGCGCCACGCTGTACGTGACCGCCTCGCCCTGCTGGGCCTGCTTTCGCCTCGTGGCGAACGCCGGGATCACGCGCATCGTGTTCGGAGAGTTCTACCGCGACCCTAAGATTTTCGAGTTCTCTCGAGCGCTTGGCATCGATCTCGTCGACCTCTCGCCGAGCCCGGACACCACGCCGACGGCGACCGCGGAGGTCGGCTCGTGAGCGCGCTCTCGATCGCCGTGATCCAGGGCGGGCCCTCGAGCGAGGCGTGCGTGAGCCGCGCCTCGGCGGAGGGCGTCGCGGCCGCGCTCGAGCGCGCGGGGCACCGCGTGGCGCGGGTCGAGCTCGACGGAGACGCCCCCGCGGCGCTCCGCGCAGGCGCGTTCGACGTCGCGTTCCCCGTCACGCACGGCGCCTTCGGCGAAGACGGGTGCCTCCAAGGGCTGCTCGAGCTCCTGCCCCTGCCCTACGTCGGCGCCAACGTGCTCGCCAGCGCCCTCGCGATGAGCAAGCCCATGGCGAAGCTCGCGTTCGCGGCCGCGGGCCTCCCGCTGGCGCCCGGCCGCGCGTTCGCCCGCGGCGAGGGATCGCCCCGCGCCCTCGCCGAGCGCGCCCTCGCCGAGATCGGCGCGCGCCTCGTGGTCAAGCCCGCGGCGAACGGCTCGGCGATCGGGGTCGCGCGGCTCGAGGAGGGGTGCACCGTGGCCGAGGTCGCCGCGGCGATCGAGGCCGCCTTCGAGGTCGACGCGTCCGTCTTGGTGGAGCACTTCGCCCGGGGTCGCGAGGTCACGTGCGGAGTGCTCGACCTCCACGCCGACGTCGCGCGTGGGAGCGGCGTCGCGGCCCTCTCCGCGCGGCCCGGCGAGGGGCTGGCGCTGCCGCCCACCGAGGTCCTCGCGCCGTCCGACGCCTTCTACACCTACGAGGCCCGCTACGCGCCGGGGCGCAGCCAGCACGCGTGCCCCGCGCCCCTCCCGCCGGCGGTCGCCGAGCGTGTGCAGCGCGTGGCCGTCGGCGCCCACCGGGCGCTCGGCGTGCGCGACCTCTCGCGCGTCGACTTCGTGGTGGGCGACACGCACGATCCGGACGCGGTCACGCTGCTCGAGGTGAACACGCTCCCGGGCTTCACGCCCACCAGCCTCTACCCGGAGGCCGCGGGCGTGCTGGGGCTGCCCCTCCCCACCTTGTGCGATCTGCTCGCCCGGAGCGCGCTCGCGCGCGGCACGACCCCGCGCAACATCGCGAGACCATTGCCAAAATAGCGCTGCGGGCGACACCTGGTGGCTCGCCCGCGCGGGAACCAGCCGCGTCGTCAGCGCCGGCGCGCTGGGCGGAAGCTCACTTGTTGAAGCCGCGGATGATCTTCACGAGGCCGTCGACCACCTCGGGCTTCGTGTCCGGCGGCAGCGGGGGCATGGCCGCGCTCTTGCCGACGGCGGCGCCGCCCTCCTTGATGGTCTTCTTGAGCTGATCGTCGGTGACCGAGGCCTGCCACGCCTTGTCGCCGTACGCGCGGGGCTTGGGGTTCAGCGCGGCGGCGGCGGGGCCGTCGCCCTTGCCGGTGGTGCCGTGGCACGGCGAACAGGTGGTCTCGAAGACCTTCTTGGCCTCCTCGTCGCCCGGCCCGGGCGCGGTGACGGCGGCGGAGCCCTTGTCGGTGGGCGCGTCGGTCTTGCTGCAGCCGACGGCGGCCAGCGAGGCGCCGGCGGTGAGGAGCGCGGTCGCGATGAGGAGGTTCGTCTTCATGGGTTCTCCGGAGCGTGGGGTGGTCGTGTCGGGTCCTGGTCGCGTGGCGCGTCATCCGGCGCGCGCGCGGGCGCACCTTACCTCGCTTGCGTCGCGCGCGTCCAAGCCCAGGTGCCGCCGCGGCTCGAAAAACTGGACTCGCAGCTCCACAATCACGGCGCGCGACGGCGGCGTTTTTGGGGCCCTCGCACAACGGCGCCCTCGATCGGGGAAAATTGGGCTACTCCCCTGGGAAACGGGGCTGCGAGACCCACGCGGCCTGCTAGAGAACCCTCGCGCTCGCGGCCCAACCACCGAGACCGCGCTCATCTCTCCGATCTCTTCGAGACCCACCGAGGACAAGTCATGGCCAAGAATTCTTTCGGCGCTGAGGCGGCGCTCTCCGTCGGCGAAAAGTCGTTCACCGTCTACCGCCTCGCCGCGGTGGAGGGCTCGTTCCCCGCCGCCAAGACCCTGCCCTACGCGCTCAAGATCCTCCTGGAGAACCTCCTCCGCACCGAGGACGGCGTGAACGTGAAGCGGGCGGACATCGAGGCGCTCGCCACCTGGGAGCCGAAGGCGGCCCCCACGAAGGAGATCGCCTTCACGCCCGGCCGGGTGCTCCTCCAAGACTTCACGGGCGTGCCCGCGGTCGTCGACCTCGCCGCCATGCGCGACGCCATGAAGGCCCTCGGCGGCGACCCGAAGAAGATCAACCCGCTGCAGCCGGTCGAGCTCGTCATCGACCACTCGGTGCAGGTGGACCACTTCGGCTCGACGGACGCGGCGGAGAAGAACGCCGCGGTCGAGTTCGAGCGCAACCAAGAGCGCTACCGCTTCCTCAAGTGGGGGCAGATCGGCTTCCGCAACTTCAAGGCGGTCCCGCCCGACACGGGCATCGTGCACCAGGTGAACCTGGAGTACCTCGCGCGGGCCGTCATGGTGAACGAGGCCGGCGTCGCCTACCCCGACACCGTCGTCGGCACCGACTCGCACACCACGATGATCAACGGCCTCGGCGTGCTCGGCTGGGGCGTGGGCGGCATCGAGGCCGAGGCGGCCATGCTCGGCCAGCCGGTGAGCATGCTCATCCCGCACGTGATCGGCGTGCGCCTCACGGGCAAGCTCGCCGAGGGCGCCACCGCCACCGACCTCGTCCTCACCGTCACCCAGATGCTCCGCAAGTACGGCGTCGTCGGGAAGTTCGTGGAGTTCTTCGGGCCGGGCCTCGCGGAGCTTCCGCTCGCCGACCGCGCCACCATCGCGAACATGGCGCCGGAGTACGGCGCGACCTGCGGCATCTTCCCGATCGACGACGAGACGCTGCGGTTCCTGCGGTTCACCGGCCGCAGCGACGAGCAGGTCGCGCTCGTCGAGGCGTACGCGAAGGAGCTCGGCCTGTTCCACACGAAGGACACGCCCGAGGCGCGCTACACCGACGTGCTGCCGTTCGACCTCGGGTCGGTCGAGCCGAGCCTCGCCGGCCCCTCGCGGCCGCAAGACCGCGTCGTCCTCGGCGGGGTCAAGGCGTCGTTCGAGGCGGCGCTGGCGGCCTACAAGGACCGCGCCGCGACGGCGAAGAAGAAGAGCCTCGTCGCGCCCCAGGCGACCGAGCCGGCCGACAAAGACGTGGCGCACGGGAGCGTCGTCATCGCGGCCATCACGAGCTGCACGAACACCTCGAACCCGTCGGTGCTCATCGCCGCGGGCCTCGTCGCCAAGAAGGCCGCCGAGCGCGGGCTCACCACGAAGCCGTGGGTCAAGACCAGCCTCGCGCCAGGCTCGCTCGTGGTCACCGAGTACCTGAAGGCCGCGGGCCTGCTCGAGCACATGGAGAAGCTCCGCTTCCACGTCACGGGCTACGGGTGCACGACCTGCATCGGCAACTCCGGACCGCTCCCCGGCGCGGTCTCGCGGGCGATCGACGAGGGGGACCTCATGGTGGGCGCCGTCATCAGCGGCAACCGCAACTTCGAGGGGCGCGTGCACGCCGAGGTGCGCGCGAACTACCTCGCCTCCCCCCCGCTGGTCGTGGCCTACGCGCTGGCGGGCTCGCTCGAGATCGACCTCACGCGCGAGCCGCTCGGGAAGGGCGCGGACGGCGCGGACGTGTTCCTGAAGGACATCTGGCCCACCCAGCGGGAGGTCGCCGACACGCTCGCGGGCTCGCTCGACGCGAAGATGTTCGCGGGCGTGTACGCCGACGTCTTCAAGGGCGACGCGGCCTGGCGCTCGCTCGAGGTGCCCGAGGGCGATCTCTACGCGTGGGAGCCCGGCTCCACCTACGTGAAGCACCCACCCTACTTCGAGGGGATGACCCGCACGCCGGCCCCGGTGGCGGACATCACCGGCGCACGCGCGCTCGCGGTGCTCGGCGACAGCATCACGACCGACCACATCTCGCCGGCCGGCTCGATCAAGAAGGACAGCCCCGCGGGCAAGTACCTCATCGAGCACGGCGTCGATCCGAAGGACTTCAACTCGCTCGGCTCGCGCCGTGGCAACCACGAGGTGATGGTGCGCGGCACGTTCGCCAACGTGCGCCTGCGCAACCAGCTCGCCCCCGGCACGGAGGGCGGCGTCACGCGGCACCTGCCGAGCGGCGACGGCATGAGCATCTTCGACGCGTCGGTGCGCTACGCAGCCGAGGGCGTGCCGCTGTGCGTGCTCGCGGGCAAGGAGTACGGCTCCGGCTCGTCCCGCGACTGGGCGGCCAAGGGCCCGAAGCTGCTCGGCATTCGCTTCGTCGTGGCCGAGAGCTACGAGCGCATCCACCGCTCGAACCTCATCGGCATGGGCATCCTGCCGCTCCAGTTCCGCGCGGGCGAGAGCGCCGCGTCGCTCGGGCTCACGGGCGAGGAGGTCTTCGCGGTGAAGGGCCTCGCCCCGCTGCTCGCGTCGAATTTCGCGGCGGGCCGCGAGATCGACGTCGAGGCCACCGCCCCGGACGGCGCGACGCGGAGCTTCAAGGCCACCGTGCGCATCGATACCGAGGGCGAGATCCAGTACTACCAGCACGGCGGGATCCTCCAGTTCGTGCTGCGGCAGCTCTGCGGCTGAGCCCACCGCGCGCCCAAGATCAAATAAACCAACAGTATCATGAGCATGGACGGCGCCCACGGCGCCGTCCGCGTGGAGCGAAGCAGGACCATGACCGAATTCCAGTCAGAGATTTTGAGGCCGGGCGCGGGCGCAGAGGCGAAGGCCGGGCACACCGTCACGGTGCACTACGTGGGCACGCTCACCGACGGCAAGAAGTTCGACAGCTCGCGCGATCGCAACGAGGGCTTCGTCTTCAAGCTCGGCGCCGGCCAGGTCATCAAGGGGTGGGACCAGGGCGTCGCGGGCATGAAGGTGGGCGAGCTCCGCAAGCTCACCATCCCCTCCAGCATGGCGTACGGCGAGCGGGGCTTCCCGCCGGTGATCCCGGCGAACGCCACGCTCGTGTTCGAGGTCGAGCTGCTCGGCGTCCGCTGAGCGCGGCGCCCGCGCAGGGCTCGCGGGCTCGTGAGCCAGCGCGGAGACGGGAGAGAGGGGCCTCTGGGCCCCTTTCTTTTGGGCGTGGGGTTGCCTCGAATCGGCGCGGGCGGTTAGCCTCTTCGCATCCGAATGAACCGCTTCCTCCGCCAGGGCCTGCTCCTCACTCTCCTTCTGCTGCTCCCGGGCGTGACCGGC
>CAZHGG010000204.1:0-8620 GCA_964531755.1 uncultured Polyangiaceae bacterium | reverse complement strand
CGGCGGAGGCGAGCGGCACCACGAGGGCGCCCGCGAGCGCGAGGCCGACGGCGCGCGCGTCGAGGCCGCGCGCGCGCGCGCCGCGCTCGACGACGACGAAGAGGCGGAGATCGCCCGCGATGACGAACGCCACGCCGAGCGCGCTGCCGAGCGCCGGGGGCAGGTGGACGAACGGCGCGCCGGCGAGCGCGTCGGCGGCGAGCTCGACGCCGAAGAGCAGGAGGTAGGCGCCGAGGAAGCGCAAACGCGACGCGAGCGCGAGCGCGCCGAGCGCGAGGGCGAGCCACGCGACCCCGGGGTGGTGCCAAGCGCTGGCGTAGACGGAGGACCACATGCGGGGGCGAGGATGCGGCCCCCGCCCGCGCGCGCGCAAGCGGGAACCCGCGGCGCCGTCGCAGGGGCCCGACGTATGCATGCAGTCTGCACGGACATGCGGGGGCGGCGCGCCTCCGGGGGCTAGTACCCGACCACGCGGGCGCCCTCGATCACCTTCTCGCTCGGGTGCAGCACGACCGAGTCGCCCTCGGCGAGGCCCTCGAGCACCTCGGCCACGTCGCCGTTGCGGCGCCCGAGCTTCACCCTCCGCAGCTCAGCCACGCCGCCCTTCACCACGAACGTCGCCCAGCCCTCGTCGCGCCGGAAGAGCGCGCCCTCCGGGGCCTTCACGCAGTCGGCCGTGTCCCACACCACGATGCGCGCCTCGAGGCGGTAGCCGTCGCCGAGGCCGCGCCACCGCTCGCGCGGCTCGTCGAGATCGATCACCGCGTTGACGCGCGACTCCTCGACACCCATCGCGGAGAGCTTCACGAACGCCGACGGCTCGACGCTCTTCACATGCCCCGCGAGCGCGTGCTCGCCGCCCCACCGCTCGAGCCGCACCTTGGCCCCCGCGCGCACGTGCACGGCGTCGGCCGTGAGGATGTCGACGACGACCTCGAGCGCGGCGGGATCGCCGACCTCGAGCAGCGGCGCCCCGGGCTGCGCCACGCCCTCTTTGTGGAGCACGCGGAGCACGAGGCCGTCGGAGGGGGAGGTGACCTCGAACTGCTCGCCCCCGCCCGGGGCGCCCGGCTTTCCGCCTTTGGCCGCGGTCGTACGCCGGAGCGCGGAGCTCGCGACCTCGAGCTCGTGGTCGGCGACGGCCGCGCCGAGCTGGGCGCTCGCGACGTCCTCGCGGCGGCTGCGCAAGGCGTACTCGGACCGCTCGACCTCGACGGCGGGGATCGCGTTCTTCTGCGCGAGCGCCAGGACGCGGTCGTGGTCCTTCTGCGCGAGCTCGAGCGCGACCTTCGCGCGCTCGATGCCCGTGTGCGCCTGGCGCTCCGCCGCCGACGCGGCGAGCACGCGCGACTCGGCCCCGGAGCGCGAGCGCGTGTCGAGGAGCGGCGCCTCGATCGGGAGGAGCCGCGCGAGCACGAGGCCCTTCTTCACGGCGTCGCCGGGCGAGAGCTCGATGCGCGCGACGTTCGCGAGGAGGGGGGCGGAGACGACGTACCGGTCCTTGATGCGCGTGGTGCCGTCCTCGTTGACCGTCACGGTCATCGCGCCGCGGGTCACCGGCGCGAGCTCGACCGGGAGCGGCTTGGGGCGCATGGCCCACGCGACGAGGGCCACGGCGCCGGCGCCCCCGACGCCGAGGGCGAGGCGGCGCACGACGCGGGCGCGCGCGCGGTTCTTGGCGACGGCTGTCTGGTCAGGCTGCATGGATCATTCCCGGGTCTTGAGGACACCAATGAGGTCGAGCGCGTCGACGCGGCGTCGCACGGCGAGGGCGCTCGCCGCGGAGGCGACGAGCACCACGAGCGCCGCGAGCACGTATGTGCGCGGTGAGATGACGAGGTGGAACCGGTATTGCTCGGGGTCGACGGAGCTCAGCGTCGCGACGGCGAGCGCGCGCCCGAGGAGCGCCCCGAGCGGCAGGGCGAGGACGACCTGGAGGGCGAGCTCGCCGAGGAGGATGCCCGACACCTCGGCCCGGGTGAAGCCGAGCACGCGCAGGCTCGCGAGCTCGCGCGCACGCGACGAGAGCGCGACCCTCGCGTTGTTGTAGACGATGCCGACGGCGATGATCGCCGCGAACAGGGTGATGACGGTGGTGAATACCCCCATGGATTCGGCCATTTGGCGCTCGATGGCCGCGAGCATCTCGCCGCGCTTGCCGACGCCGGCCACGTTGCTCATGGCGCGCAGGCGCGCGTCGAGCGCCTCCTCTTCGCGAGGGTCGATCTCCAGGTACACCGACGAGATCGTGGGCTCCTCGCCGAGCAGCTCCGCCACCGTGTCGAGGGGCGCGTAGGCGCCGAGGCCCGCGAGGTCGTCGATGAGCCGGACGATGCGCAGCGAGCCGCGGGGGTGCCGCCCGAGGAGCACCTCCACCTCCAGCACGTCGCCCACGCGCACGCCGAGGACCTCCGCGAGCTTGCGGCTCACCACGAGCCCCGACGCGTCGAGCGGGACGTACTGCCCCGGCCACTCGACGACGCGGCGCAGGTCGGCGCCGGGGAGCTGACCTGTGAGCCCGCCGTCCCGGAAGAGGCGCCCGCTGCGGAAGCGCACCGGCAGCGCGCGCTCTGCCTCCGCGCGCCGCACGCCTGGCAGGCCGCGGAAGGTCTGCAGCGCGTCGACGCGCACGGGCCGCCGGAGCGCGACGGAGAGATCCTCCCGCGTCATCATCCCGAACTGCATCTTGAGGAGCTCGTCGACCGCGTCGGACTGGAACCTGCCGACCACGACGATCGCCATCGCCAGCGCGATGCCGAAGGCGGAGAGCGCGAGCCGCCATGGCCGCCGCAGGGTCTCGCGCGCCACCATGCGCGCCGAAGAGGAGAGCAGCCGGAGCACGCCGAGGCGGTCGGCGAGCGAGGTGCCGAAGAGGGGCGGCGCAGGCGGGTTCATGGCCTCCACGGGGGAGAGCCGAGCGACCGCGCGCACCGTGCGCAGCGCGCCCACGAGCGCGGCCGCGAGCGTCGAGAGCACGGCGACCGCCACCGTGCGGGCGTCGAGCTCGAACTCGAGCGCCGGGAAGCGGAAGTAGGGCTGGTAGATTTTGGTCCACTCGCGCCCGACCCACGCGCCGAGCGGCACGCCGAGCGCCGCTCCGACCAGCACGACGACCACCACGAGCTGGAGGAAGTGCAGGCCGATCTCGGCGCCGTGGTACCCGAGCGCTCGCAGCACGGCGATCTGGTTGCGTTGGAGCTCGACGACGCGCGCGAGCACCACGTTGAGCAGGAACGCGGCCACGCCGAGGAAGATGACGGGGACGGCCGACGAGAAGCCCTCGAGCTGGGCGAGCTCGCCGGTGACCGTCCGGTGGGAGGGCTGGTTCTTGCGGGCGTAGGCGCCGCGTCCGCCGAACGGGACGAGCGCGCGGTCGAGCTCGCTCACCACCCCGTCGACCGAGGCGCCCGGCTGGAGCCGCACCGCCACGTCGTTGAAGGCGCCCTCCATGCGGCACGCGGAGGCGAGCGCGGGCTCGCTCATCCACAGGACGCCGCTGCGGCGATCGTCGGGCGCGGCGAGCAGCTCGGACAGCGTGAAGACGTGCTCGGGCGACAGCCCGATGCCCACCACGCGCAGCTCGCGCAGCTCCCCCTCGATCACCGCCTTCACGGTGCTCTTGCCCGGCTCGAGCTGGTGCGCCTTCGCGAACGGCTCGCTCACCACCACCTCGTCGGTGCGTGACGGATCGGGCAGGCGGCCGCGGCGGAGGTAGACCGCGTTCAGCGCCGGCACGCCGCTCGGCGGGAGCGAGGAGAGCACCGCGGAGGCGGGCTCCCGCAGCGCCGGCATGGAGAGCGCGACCTTCGTGACGATGCGCGTCTCCACCGTCTGCACGCCGGGGATCTCCTCGAGGCGCGCCTTCGTCGAGCGCGGCGCCCGCTCGAGCGGCGCCCACGCGTCGGCGAACCGGTGGGCCTCGTAGAAGCGCTCCTTCGCGCCCTCGATCGCCCGGAACGTGCCCACGGTCGCCACGTAGGACGTGACCCCACACGCGACGACCAGCGCGATGGTGAAGAGCTGCGCACGGAGCTGCACGAGGTCGCGCAGGAGCTTGCGGAAGAGCGCCGTGATCACCACGAGATCTGGTCGGCCGCGACCCGCGCGGGGTTCGCGGTCTCGCTCTTCACGAGCCCGTCGGAGAGCACGATGACCCGATCGGCCATGGCGGCGATGGGCGCGTTGTGCGTGATGACCGCCACGGTGGTGCCGAGCTCTCGGTTCACGCGCTCGATCACCGAGAGCACGAGCCGACCGGTCGCGCAGTCGAGGGCGCCCGTGGGCTCGTCGCAGAGCAGCACGTCCGGTCGCTTCGCGACCGCCCGCGCGATCGCGACCCGCTGCTGCTCGCCGCCGGAGAGCTGCGCTGGGAAGTGATCCATGCGCTCGCCGAGGCCGACGAGGGCGAGCGCGGCCTCGGGCGTCATCGGATCGTCCGACAGATCGGTGACGAGCTGGACGTTCTCGCGCGCGGTCAAGCTGGGGATGAGGTTGTAGAACTGGAACACGAAGCCGACGTGCTCGCGGCGGTACCGGGTGAGCTCGCGCTCGTCGGCGCTCGAGAGGACGCGGTCCCGGTAGCGGATCTCGCCGCGCGTGGGCGCGTCGAGCCCGCCGAGCAGGTTCAGCAGCGTGGATTTGCCGCTGCCCGAGGCGCCGAGCAGGACGACGATCTCGCCGCCCACGAGGGTGAGGTCGACACCGCCGAGCGCGCGCACCTCGACGGCGCCCATGGCGTAGGTCTTCGCGAGCCCGCGCGCTTCGAGGACGGGAGACGACACGCGCCGAGAGCAGCACATCGCGTGCCCTGCGTCGAGCCGGGGCGTGTCGGCCGCGGCCCCGGGCGGCCAGCGCACCGTGTGGCACCCGCGCAGTCCTTGCGCCCCACATTCACGGTGACACCTCGCCTTCGGCTCGGGGCCGCCATGGACCTCTGTTCGCCCAGGTTCTTGGTCTCTCTCGTGCGGTTGCCGTACGATCGCGTCTCCGATGTCGATCGCCCCGGCCTCCACCGCACTCTCTGCGCTCACGACCGCCCTCGACGGCCGCCCCGAGCTGTGGGAGCCGGTGCGGCGCCGCTGGCGCGAGGAGGGCCTCGTCGCGCTCGGAGGGCCCTCTTCGCTCCCCGAGAACGTGCGCATCTTGGTCGACGAGCTCGGGGTCGAGCTCTCCGACGCCGCCGAGGCCGACGTGGGGGCGCTCGGCGACGTCTTCCGCACCCCGGCGGGGCCCGTGCTGCTCGCGTGGTGCACGGCGTGCTCCAGCCGCCGCGACCTCACGCTCGCCCCGCTCCTCCGCAAAGCCACGGCCGCGGGGACGCTCCCCGAGGCCGAGCTCGCTGAGGCGGTGCGCGCGCGCGTGGTCGAGGGGCCGCTCCACGACGCGCTCGCGTGCACACCGCTGCTCGGCACCGGCGAGGCGCTCGTGCTCCCCGAGAACGCGCAGGCGCTGGCGCGCCTCCAGCTGCTCCTCTGGGAGGCGGGCGCGAGCGCGCTCAGCGTGCCGGAGCTCGGCCCGTGGCTCTGGGGGACCACCTCCACGTTCGGCGTCATGATCCACCAGCCCGCCCGCGGGTCGCTCCGCGGCCGTGTGGTCGCGGCGCGGTGCTTGGAGGTGGGCGTCACGGGTATGCCGGCGAACACGTCCCCGCAGCTCGTGGGGCGCACGCTGCAGCTCCTCCAGCCGCTGCTCCTGCACCCCGAGCCGCTCGTGTGGGTGCACGCGGCGCGCGCGCTCGGGCGCCTCACCGGACCGGTCGAGCAGCTCCAGGGCACGCTGCTCGACTGGGTGCAGGGCTCCTCGCTCATCCTCCGGCAGCGCGCGATGACGGCGTTCGCCTCCCTGCCCGCGGAGCGCTTCGGGTTCCTCGCCGGTCAGCTCATCGCGATCATCAACTCGCGCGACGAGGAGCCGTGGGTGCTGGCGGCGATCGCCGCGGCGACGCCCTACCTCTTCTTCGAGCGCCGCGACATCTGGAACCGGCTGGCCAAGCGCATCCTGAAGGGCGACGGCGGCGCCATCACCGCCCGGGCCCTCGCGCGGGGCCTCGCGGCGCTGTTCCGCCGCGAGCAGCGCGATCCCGAGATCGTCCCGCCGCTCCGCGCGCTCCGCGCGATGGCCCGCGCCGCGCGGCCCACGTCGCTCGACGAGGCGCGCCGGTGGATCGAGGTGACCGCCGTGACCGACGTCCTCGACGCCGCCGAGCGCGACCCTCTGGACATCGAGCTCGGGATCGAGAACCTCGTGCGGCTCGCGGCGCAGTACGACGACGAGGAGGCCGACGGCCGCGCGTCGCGCTTCGCGAGCTCGCTCACGTCCACCTTTCAGGAGGCCAGGCGGCTCGCGCTGGGCAACGCCAGGCTCCGCCAGCGCGCGGCGGCGGTGAACGCGGTGGAGGGCGCCGCGCGCACGTTCGCGCTCCGGCTGTGGGCGCCGATGCTCGCCACGCACCCGTCAGGCGACGGCGTGGACGAGCCCAACCTCGACGAGACCTGGAAGGCCATCGCGCAGGCGCCGGCCGAGATCCTGGACCTCGTCAAAGAGCGCCGCCAGGCCGAGGGCCAGTCCGACCCGGAGGAGTCCGCGCTCCCGCTCGAGGTGCTCGCCGTGCGGCTCGGCGGCTACGCGCTCGACGCGTGCGGCGAAGACGCGGAGCTCGGGCCGGGCCGCGGCCCCACGGCCCACGACACGTGCCTCTGGCTCCGCAAGATCGAGGGCCTCGCCGACGGCTCGCGCGAGCTCCCCGGGCCGCTGAAGAGCGCGCTCAGCGCCCTCTTCTGGCGGCTCGTCGACATCACGCGCGGCACCGCGCTCGGCGAGGTCGACGACGTGCGCTGGCTCGGCCCGTTCGCCGCCTGGTGGGGCCTCATCATCGACCGGCCCGCGATGCTGTTGCAGCTCGGCATCGCGCTCCCGATGATGGCCCCGGCCGCCCTCAACACGTGCTGCGAGCAGGCCGAGGCGCTGCGCACGGCGGTCGCCTCGGGCGCTCCGGACGGGGCCTGGGGCGCGGCGTCAGCTCAGGCGCTCGCGAAGCTCCACGCCGACGACACGGAGCTCGCGCACGCCCTCGCGGCGCTCGCGGAGAGCCTCGAGGCGTTTGGCCAGGCCAGCGGCCCGCGCCCCGACCTCGAGGCCATGGCGCTCGAGCTCGTGCTCGCGGGCGACCGCCTGCACGGCGCGCTCGCCGATCCCGTCAAGGCGCTCCACCCCGCCACCGCGGGCAGCGCGCAGGACTCGCTCACCCGGAGCGCCACCGAGAACGCGCCCCGCGTCGCCGCGCTCGTGGCCCGCGCCGTGCGCGCCCGTGAGCTGTCGATGCTCGACGTGTGGTTCGCGTCGCTCGGCCCGGTGGCCTCTGCGCTCCTCGAGGCCGCCGTGCGCGGCGCGATCTCGCGGACGCCCGCGCCCGTCGCCCCCAAGAAGCCCGAGCGAAAGTCGATCGAGGGCTACGAGCTCGTCAAGCCCCTCGGTGAGGGCGGGATCGGCACGGTGTGGCTCGTGCGCAAGCCCGGCGCGGATCGGCTCTTCGTCCTCAAGATCCCCAAGGCCGACGCGCTCGCCAACGCCACCGACGTCGAGCGCGAGGGCATCCTCACGTCGTTCGTGGAGGAGGCCCGGGTGCTCGCGGGGCTCTACCACCCGAACGTCGCCAACATCATCGACCGCGGCGTGTCGAACGGCGTGCCGTTCCTCGTGCTCGAGTACCTCATCGGCGCCGACCTCAAGGAGTACGCGTCCGCGGGGCTCATGACCCTCCCCGAGCTTCGCCAGGTGGTGCTCGACTCGTGCGCGGGGCTCTCCGCGCTCCACACGGCGGGCCTCGTCCACCGCGACGTGAAGCCGGCCAACCTGTGGCTTCGCCTGCCCCTCGCCGGCGGCGTCCGCTTCGACCCCACGAAACACCGCGACCCGTCCCTCGTTCACCCGCTCGCCACCGTGGTCATCGACTTCGGCATGGTCCGCGCGACGCGCGTGCCCGCCGACGCCGGCGGTCGCTTCGTTGCGGGCACGGCGGGCTACATCGCGCCCGAGCAGGTCCTCGACCCCGTGGAGCTCGATCCCCGCTCGGACGTGTACGCCCTCGCCGGCACGATCTACACGGTCACGACAGGGCGCGCGTTCTTCGACGAGATCGAGAACCAGCGCGACCGCATCATCGCGCACATGCGGCGCGATCCCCTCGAGGACGCGTCGAGGCTGCACCCGTTCCCCGCGCGCATCGCGCGGCTGCTCCGCGCGGCGACGCTGCGCGACCCTGCGCATCGACCGACCCCGCTCGAGTTTGGGCGAGAGTTCGCCGCGGCGCTCTGAGCGGGCCGGCACGCCGCGCTCGTCGGGTCGACCGAAACGCGGTACGCGTGATCGCCGAAGGCGAGGGGAGCACGTGGACTACCAACGAATCTACCGTGAGCGCGCGGACGACTACGACCGGCTCGTCTGCGCCGAGGACGCCGACGGGCACCTGCTGCCGGCCCTCGAGGCGGTGGCCCCGACCACGGGACGGGACGTGCTCGACGTCGGCACGGGCACCGGCCGGCTCGCGCGCCTCCTCGTGGGCCGCGCGCGGCGCGTCGTCGGCGTGGAGCCGTCGCCGGCCATGCTCGCCGTGGCGCGCCGG
>CAZHGG010000203.1:0-8634 GCA_964531755.1 uncultured Polyangiaceae bacterium | reverse complement strand
CGCGCCGACGCTCGCGCCGAGGCCGACGGCGTCTCACGTGGCGTTGGCCGCGTCCGCCCCCTCGTCCACGGCCAACCCAGCGCCGTCCGCGAGCGCTGCGCCCCGCGCGAGCGCCTCGGCGCCGCCGCCCGAGGCCCCCGAGGCCGTGATCGACACCGACCACGCCTTCGTGCGGATGGGCTCGGTGTCGTCCGGCGCGACCGTGCAGCCGCTCGTGACCTCGTTCATGACGCGCGCCCTGCCCAGCCTCTCGGGGTGCTACAGGAACGCGCTCCGCGCCGCCAACAAGCCCGCGGGCGGCCCGCTGACCGTCTCGCTGTCGATCGACGAGCGGGGCAACATCCTCTACGCCGCCTCGGTGGGACCGGCCACGCGCGTGCTCACGGGGCTCCCGGGCTGCTTCCAGGGCGCCCTCGCGAACCGCAACATCGGGCGCGTGGAGGCGACCGCCACCGCCGACGTGCAGCTCACGCTCGTGCCTCAATGAGCCGCGCGCGGCCCCTCGCGCGCGACGGCACGCGTGCGCCGCCCGCGCGCGTGGGGTAACGTGAAGCCATGCGATTTCGCTTCGCATTCTTAGCCTCCTCGCTGATCGCGGCGGCCGCGCCGGGGGCCTTCGTTGCGTGCTCCACCGCCGACGGCGTGCCGAAGCCTCCGCCCCTCGTGCTCTCGGAGGAGGACGCCGCGCGCCGCGACAGCGCCCCGCCGCCGGTGCAGCTCGACGCCGCCCCGCCCCTCATCACGGACGCGGGGCCCGCCCGAGGCACCATCTACGTGCACACCGGGCGCACCCTCTTTCTCTTCGACCCCGTGGGTCGGACGTTCAAGAGGATCGGCAATTTCAGCTGCTTGACGACCGACGCCTTCTACGACGAGGTGGGCGACATCGCGGTGAACCGCGACGGCGAGATTTACGGGACGACGCTCGACGACCGCTTCATCAAGATCGACCCGCAGACCGCGAGCTGCACCGAGATCGCCACGTCGACCGCCGTCTCGGGGTACCCGAACTCGCTCTCGTTCGTGCCGCGAGGCACCCTCGACCCCGCGAACGACGCGCTCGTCGGCTACTTCGACGACGAGTACGTGCGCATCGACGTGTCGACCGGCAAGATCACCGTCATCGGCAAGCTGAACCCGCCGGACGCGTCGACCGTGTACGAGTCGTCGGGCGACATCGTCTCCGTGGCCCAAGACCGCACCTACCTCAGCGCCAAGACGCTGCGTAACGGGGTCGTCCAGGACGGCGGCGACGTGCTCGTGCGGTTCGACCCGAAGACCGGCGCGCGGCTGGCCGTGGCGGCGTCGAGCACGCGCAAGAGCGCCATCTACGGCATGGGGTACTGGGCGGGCACGGCCTACGGCTTCACGGCGGAGGGCGAGGCCCTGGCCATCGATCCGGCGACCGGCGTGACCACCGTCGTCCCGGTCGACGCGGGCGGCGCGCGGTCGAACCAGGGGGTTTTCTACGGGGCCGGCTCGACGACCGTCGCGCCGGTCCGGTGAGGGGAGCGGAATGTTCGGAAGAGCCACGTCTCGTCTGCGGGTCCTCGGCGTCGCGACCTCGGCGTTCGCCGCGCCCCTCGCCGCGCTCGCGGCGTTCTCGGCCTGTTCGGGCGACACGAAGCCGAGCGGGCCGCCGCCGCTCGTGGTCACCGACGAAGACGTCGCCAAGCGCGACGTCAAGCCGGTCGACCCGCCCGACACCGCGCTGCCCCCCCCGCCGGACAGCGGGGGCCCCACGGGCACCATCTACGTGCAGACGGGCGTCTCGCTGCAGGTGTACGATCCGTATTCGAAAGCCCTCAAGAACATTGGTAAATACGCCTGTCTGCCGGACAGCGATTTTGTGTACGACATCGCCGTTGATCGCGACAACAACGTGTATGGCGTCACGCTGCAGGACCGATTCGTCAAGATCGATCCCCTCTCGGGCGCGTGCACGGTCGTCCGCGAGGGCTCCGGCATCGACTATCCGATCCTCATCGCGTTCGTGCCCCGCGGCTCGCTCGACCCCGCGAACGACGCGCTCGTGGGGTTCGACGGCGAGTTCTATCTCCGCATCGACGTGCGCACTGGGGCGGTCACCACCGTCGGCGAGCTGAACCCGCCCGACGCGGGCAACCCGTACGCCGCCATCGGCGACCTCGTCTTCGCCGGCAAAAACGGGATGTTCCTCACCGCGACCCCCGAGTTCGACGCAGGCGCGCCGGACGCGGGCGACACGTTCATCCGCTTCGACCCCAAGACCGGCCGACGCCTCGCGATCGTCGGCACCACCGGCGGCTACCGGAACCTGTACGGGCTCGGCTATTGGGGCGGGAGCATCTTCGCCTTCACGACGCCGGGCGAGATCCTGAAGGTGAGCCCCACCAACGCGGCGACCACGCTCGTCAAGCGGATCGACGGCGGCCCGCCGAAAGAGGGGGGCGCCCCCGAGGCCGTGTTCTTTGGAGCGGGCTCCACCACGGTCGCCCCCGAGACCCCGCCGCTCTAGCGAGGCCTGCGGGGAGGCTCGAGCGAGGCGCCGCGCAGGGTTCTCGCGGCGCCCAGCGTATGCGATGGTCGCCGGATGCCGTCGTCGCTTCCGCGCGCCCTCGCCGCCTGCCTGCTCGTTCCGTTGTTCGCATGCGGCGGCCCGCCGCCGTCGCCCGCGGCGACCGCACCTCCGGCCGCGAGCGTCGCCCCCTCCTCGCTCGCGTCCGCCGCGGCGCCCGCTTCGGCCTCGGCGACCCCGTCCGCCTCCGCGCCCCCCGAGTCGGCGAGCGCGGTCCCCGCTGCGCCGCCGCCCGCAACGACCGCCGCCATCGTGATGGACGACCCGAGCGGGTGCACACCCGTCGCGACGGCCTTCGAGCACGAGACGCACCCCAAGATCCGCGCGTGCTACCGAGAGGGCAAGAAGGAGGACCCGAACCTCGAGGGCGCGGTGAAGATCCTCCTCACGTTCGACGCCCGCGGCAAGCGCACGGTGAAGACCGAGGACATCACCCTGCCCAAGGCCGTCGCCGACTGCATGACGAAGGTCATCCAGACGACGCCGTTCCCGGAGGGCAAGCGCTGCGTGGGAAAAAGTCTGACCTTTCCGATCAAGTTCCCCTCGCGCTGAGCGCCGCGCGCCGCGCCGCTCGACGCCGCCGCGCGGGGTCGCGCCCACAAAATGGGAACGCGCGCCGAGCCAGGGGCCCGACGCGCGAGGACCACGCCGGCGTGGTCTTAGACGCGGCGGCGCTTCGGCGGGCGGCACCCGTTGTGCGGCACCGGCGTCACGTCACGGATGAGCGTCACCTTGAAGCCCGCGGTCTGCAGGGCGCGGAGCGCGCTCTCGCGGCCCGCGCCGGGGCCCTTCACGAACACGGCGATGGAGCGCATGCCGTGGTCCATGGCCTTGCGCGCCGCCTCTTCCGCCGCGAGCTGCGCCGCGAACGGCGTGCTCTTGCGCGAGCCCTTGAAGCCGCGGGACCCCGCGCTCGACCACGACACGGCGTTGCCGTTGATGTCGGTGATGGTCACGACGGTGTTGTTGAAGGTCGACTGAATGTGCGCGATCCCGGTCGCGATATTCTTCTTCGCCTTCTTCTTGGTCTGCTGCTTCGCCTTCGCCGCTGTCTTCGCCGTGGCCATGGTCTACTCCAAAACACGCATACTGGTAGGAGGTCATCCGCCACGTGCTTCCGCGTGGCGCAAACTGGGCGAGGCGGGGAGCCGCCTCGCGTGGGTCAGCTCACTTCTTGCCGGAGCCCTGGCGCGAGACGATGCCCTTGCGCGGGCCCTTGCGGGTGCGCGAGTTCGTGTGCGTGCGCTGACCGTTCACGGGCAGGCCGCGGCGGTGGCGGAGGCCACGGTAGCAGCCGAGGTCCATGAGGCGCTTGATGTTCATCTGCACCTCACGGCGGAGGTCGCCCTCGACCGTGTAGTCGGCCTCGAGCAGCTCGCGGATCTTGCGGACGTCGCTGTCCGTGAGCTCCTCGGTCTTCTTGGTCTCGGGGATGCCCGCGCGCTGGCAGATCTGCTTCGCGAGCGTGCGCCCGATGCCGTAGAGGTACGGGAGGGAGTACGCGATTTGCTTGTGACGGGGGAGGTCGACGCCTGCGATACGAGCCATGACAGATGCTCTCTACTCGGTTGGTTCAGGGAATCAATCGTCACGGAGGGAGCTCCGCGACTTCACTGGTGACGGCGAGCCCAGGCGCACCCCCCGTGGAGGGAGGGCGCGCGCGGCGCTCAGCCTTGGCGCTGCTTGTGGCGCTGGTTGTCGCAGATGATGCGGACGACGCCGCGGCGGCGGACGACCTTGCACTTGTCGCAGATCTTCTTGACGGACGGACGGACCTTCATGACTCGCTCCCGATGATGACGCGGTGATCGGCGACCGGGCGCCGAACCGTAGCTTGCTCGTGGGCCTACTTGTGGCGGTAGGTGATGCGGCCCCGGCTGGGGTCGTAGGGGCTCACCTCGACCGTGACCCGGTCGCCCGGGAGGATGCGGATGTAATACTGCCGCATGCGGCCGCTGATGGTCGCGAGCACGACGAGGCCGTTGTCGCACTTGACCCGAAACATGGCGTTGGGGAGCGCCTCTTGGACGACCCCGTCGAACTCAAGTTTGTCACCCTTGGGCTCTTTCCGCTCTCGACGTTCGCTCACCGCCATGTTCCTCGTTCTCTCCTCACTTCGTACCGAGGACTCCGAGGACCCTCGCGGTGACTTCTGTGACCTCTCCCACCCCCTCGACCGTCCGCAGGAGGCCCTTCGCGGCGTAGTGCGGGAGGAGCTCGCTGGTCATCGCCTCGTACGTGACGAGGCGATTCTTGACGACCTCTTCGTGGTCGTCGGCGCGGTGCTCGAGCTCCGCGTCGGGGGGGGGTGGCTTATACTTCAAATGATAAATCTGTCCAGTGCGTTTGTCGGTCCGCCGCAGGACCGCCCGCTCGAGGAGGAGCTCTTGGGGCACGGTGAGGGCCACCACGTGGTCGAGCGCCTGGCCGCGGCTCGCGAGGAGCGACTCGAGCGCCTCGGCCTGCGGCACGGTGCGCGGGAAGCCGTCCAGGAGGAAGCCGTCCTTCGCGTCGGCGGCGAGGGTGCGCGCGGCGATGAGCTCGATGACGACCTCGTCGGGGACGAGCCCGCCGGCGCCCATCTTCGCGATGAGGTCCGCCGGGAGGCGCCCCTCGGCCTTCGCCGCGCGGAGCATGTCGCCCGTGGAGATCTGGGGGATCTTCCAGCGGTCGCAGATGACCTTGGCCTGGGTGCCCTTGCCCGCGCCAGGCGGGCCGACGAAGACGAGCCGCATCAGACGTCCCTCCGGCCGCGGATGCGCGTGGCGCGACCGCCACCGCCCGACAGGCCCTCGTAGTTTCGCGTGATCAGGTGGGCCTCGATCTGCGCGACCGTGTCGAGCGCGACGCCGACGACGATCATCATCGACGTGCCTCCCCAGCGGAACGGCACCTTGAATGCCTCGCTGATGAGCGTGGGCACGACGCACACGACGGCCATGTAGAGCGCGCCGCCCAGCGTGATGCGCGTGAGCACCTTGTCGATGTACTCGGCGGTCTGCCGGCCCTGGCGGATGCTGGGGATGAACGCCTGCTGCTTCTTCAGGTTGTCCGCCACGTCGACCGCCTGGAAGGTGACCGCCGTGTAGAAGAACGTGAAGAAGATGATGAGCGCGACGTAGACGAAGTTGAAGACCCAGTCGCCGCGGTCGAGCGAGCCCTGGAGGGCCGCCATGCCGGGGATCTTGAAGTTTGCCAGCGTGGCCGGGAACATCAGCAGCGACGAGGCGAAGATCGGCGGGATGGTGCCCGCGGTGTTCACGCGGAGCGGCAGGTGCGCGGTCTGCCCGCCGTACACGCGGCGGCCGACGCTGCGGCGCGCGTAGTAGATGGGGATACGGCGCTGCCCGCGCTCGAAGAACACGATGGTCGCCACGGTGGCGAGCACGATGGTGAGCACCGCCGCCAGGTTCAGCGGCTGGATCGAGCCCTTGTGGGTCTCGAAGTAGCCGAGGACGCCGCTCGGGATGTCGGTGACGATGCCCGCGAAGATGATGAGCGAGGTGCCGTTGCCGATGCCGCGCTCGGTGATCTGCTCGCCGACCCACATGATGAAGAGGGTGCCGGTGGTCAGCGTGAGCATGGTCATGAGCCGGAAGCCCCAGCCCGCGTGCGCGACGACGCCCCCGGAGCTGTCGAGGTCGTTGTTGCTCGCGCCCTCGAGGGTCATCGCGATGCTGAACGACTGGACGAGCGCGAGCCCGAGGGTGGCGTACCGCGTGTACTGGTTGATCTTGCGGGTGCCCTGCTCGCCCTCCTTGCGGAGCTCGTCGAGGGGCTTGTACACCATCGTCAGCAGCTGAAAGACGATGCTCGCGCTGACGTACGGCATGATGCCGAGGGCGAACACGCTCAGGTTGCCGAGCGCGCCGCCGCTGAACATGTTCACGAAGCCGAGGAGCCCGCCCTGCTTGCTCACGAGAGCCCGCATGGCGTTTCGGTCCACCCCGGGGATGGTCACGAAGACGCCGACCCGGTACACGGCCAGCATCATGAGCGTGTAGAGTACACGCTTCCGGAGCTCCGGTACCTTGCCGACGTTCGCGAGACCCGGGAGGAGAGACATTACTCGCCGGCCTTGGCCGCGCCCGCGAGGAGCGTCTTGCCGCCCGCCTTCTGGATCTTCTCTTGAGCGCTCTTCGAGAACGAGGTCGCCGTGACCACGATGGCCTTCGTGAGCTCGCCGTCGCCGAGGATCTTGATGCCGTCGAACGCGCCCTTGACGATGCGGCGCTCGCGGAGGGCCTTCTCGTCGACGTTGGCGCCCGCCTCGAAGACCTCGAGGTCGCCCACGTTGAGGGCGATGATCTTGGCGGCGAACGAGTTCGTGAAGCCGCGCTTCGGGAGCCGACGCTGGAGGGGGGTCTGGCCGCCCTCGAAGTACGGCTTGAAGCCGCCCGTGCGCGCGTACTGGCCCTTCTGGCCGCGACCCGCGGTCTTGCCGAGCCCCGAGCCCGGACCGCGGCCCTTGCGGAGCTTGGTGCGGGTGGCGCCGATCGGCTTGACGAGATTCGAAAGGGTATCAGCCACGATCCACCTCCTCGACCGAAACGAGGTGCAAAACCTTCTTGATGGCGCCGCGGAACGAGGGCGTGTTGTCGACCTCGACCTTGGTGCCGGGGCCGCGGAGCCCGAGGCCCTTCACGACCTCGCGCTGCGCGTGCTGGCGCCCGATGACGCTCTTCTCCTGGACAACAATCAGCTTCTTCACGGCGTCGCCTCCGCGGCCTTCTTCGAGGCCCTCTTCTTGCCGTCGCTCGGGGCGACGTCTTCGACCTGCTTGCCCCGCTTCGAGGCGATCATCTCGAGGCTCCGCATCTGGCGGAGGGCGTCCACCGTGGCGCGCACGACGTTGTGAGGGTTCGCGCTGCCGATGCACTTCGTGAGGATGTCGTGGATGCCGCAGCACTCGACGACGGCGCGGACCGCGCCACCGGCGATGACGCCCGTACCGGGAGAGGCGGGGCGGAGGAACACGCGCCCGGCGCCGAAGTGCCCGAGGGCCTCGTGCGGGACGGTGGCGCCGGCGAGCGGAACCTTGAAGAGGTTCTTGCGCGCCTGGTCGTTGCCCTTGCGGATGGCCTCCGGCACCTCGTTGGCCTTGCCGAGCCCGACCCCCACGTGGCCGGACTCGTCGCCGACGACGATCAGCGCCGCGAACGAGAACCGACGACCGCCCTTCACCACCTTGGCGACGCGGTTGATGTGGATGATGCGCTCCTTGAGCTTCTCGTCGTCGACCTGCTCGAATGCCATGTCCAAATCTCGCTTCTTACGTAGATGGGCCCGCGACTGTGCGGCGCCCGAAAGTCAAACTCAGAACTTGAGGCCACCCTCGCGCGCGCCGTCCGCGAGGGCGGCGACGCGACCGTGGTAGAGGTAGCCGTTGCGGTCGAACACGACCTCCGTGACGCCCTTGGCGAGGAGCGCCTTGGCGAGCGCGACGCCCACCTTCTTGGCGGCGGCGGTCTTGTCGGCCTCGGCGAGGTCGGCGCGGACGTCGGCGGCCACCGTGGACGTGTGGGCGAGGGTGACCCCACCGACGTCGTCGATCGCCTGCGCGTAGATGTGCTTGAGGCTGCGGAACACCGTGACCCGCGGGCGGGCCGCGGTTCCGCTGAGCTTCCTACGGATACGGAGCTTGCGGCGCTCCCGACCAACCAGCTGCATCGCCATGACAGATCCTTCTTCTTCTGCGTTTCACGGGCGCGCCCGGCGCTCTCCCGAGGACTCGCGTTCGAGGGTCGAAACCCTTTAACCCTTACTTGCCGCCCTTGCCACCGGCTTTGCCCGCCTTCTCGCGGATCTTCTCGCCGCGGTAGCGGACGCCCTTGCCGCCGTAGGGGCTGGGGGGCCGGTAGCCGCGGATCGTCGCCGCCGCCTGCCCGATCGCCGCCTTGTCGGCGCCGCTCAGGATGACGACGGTGCCCTTCGAGTCGCCGGGGATCACGATCGTGAGGCCCTTGGGGACGGGGAAGTTCACCGGGTGCGAGAGCCCGAGGCTGAGGTTGAGCACCGCGCCCTTGAGCTCGGCGCGGTAGCCGGTGCCGTGAAGCTCGAGGGTGGTGGTGTAGCCC
>CAZHGG010000202.1:0-8642 GCA_964531755.1 uncultured Polyangiaceae bacterium | reverse complement strand
CCGGGGAGGTCGACGCGGCCACCGGCGCGCCGAGCGCGCCCGACGCCGACGCCGGCGCCGACGTGGGCGAGCCGCCCGAGACAGGCCCCACGGGCGACGCGGGGTGCGTACCCAACAAGGACTTTCGCATCACGCGCGAGGAGGTGCCGCTCGCCGCGGGGCTCCGCGCCACCTACAAGGTCGCGAAGGACGCCGACATCTCCACCGCGGGCACGCCGCTCTCCGACGGCACGCGCGCGTGGGACCTCTCCGCCGACCTGCCGGGCGACGCGCTCGCGCTCGTGGAGACCCAGCGCGTGGACGGCAAGTGGTACGCGGGCGACTTCGCGGGCGCGAGCTACGCGACGAAGCTGTCGATCCGCAGCGAGCTGCTCGGAGTGTTCGAGCTCACGCCCGGCGCGCTGAAGCTCCGCGGGGTGGTCTCGCCGGACGAGGGCCTCACCAAGACGAACGTCGCGTATTCGCCGGCCGTCGACGTACTCGCGTTCCCGCTCGAGCCGGGCAAGGCGTTCTCCACGACGTCGACCGTCACGGGCCTGGCGAGCGGGGTGTTCTCCACCTACACGGAGAAGTACGAGTCCTCGGTCGACGCGCGCGGCACGCTGAAGACGCCGCTCGGCCCGTTCACCGTGCTGCGAGTGCGCACGACGCTGACGCGCACGGTGGGCCTCCTCGTCACGGTGGTGCGCTCCTTCGCGTGGGTGACCGAGTGCTACGGCACGGTGGCGACGGCGACCTCGGCCGACAACGAGGCGAACGCCGAGTTCACTCGCGCGAGCGAGGTGCGCAGGATCGCCCCGTGAGCGACGCCACGCGCGCGCGGCGTGGGGTGGCCTCGTGGGGGGCGCGCGCGGGCGCGGCCTGCGCGGCCCTGCTCGTGAGCCTCGGCGCGACCGGGTGCCTCTCGTACCACGCGGGCCCAATGCCGGGCGAGCCCAAGGACGCGACCTTCGCCTCCGTGGGCGGGGCGCGGGTGCGGTACCTCGACACCGCCACCGGCGCGGAGGGAGAGAAGAAGAAGCCGCCCGTCGTGCTCGTGCACGGCTTCGCGTCGTCGCTCGAGACCTGGGCGGCGGTGGTGCCCGCGCTGCGGCGCACCCACCGCGTCATCGCGCTCGACCTCAAGGGCTTCGGCTGGACCGACCGCCCGGAGGGAGACTACTCGCCGGCCGCGGAGGCGAGGCTCGTCCTCGGGCTGATGACGCACCTCGGGGTCGCGCGCTCGGCGGTGGTGGGCCACTCGTGGGGCGCGTCCGTGACCCTCGCCGCCGCCATGGCGGCGCCCGAGCGCGTCGAGCGCATCGCCATCTACGACCCGTGGGCCTACGAGGAGCAGCTGCCGCTCTTCTTCCATTGGGCGCGCGCCGACGGCGTGGGCGAGGCCCTCTTCGGTGCATATTACACGCAGCGCGCGGAGGACCGCCTGACCCTCGCCTTCTTCGACAAGAAGTACGTCACCGAGGAGCTCGTGACGGCGGCCGAGGCGGCCCTCGAGCGGCCGGGCACGAAGGCTGCGGCGCTCGCGGCGGTGCGCGATCAGCGCTACGCGCTGGTCGAGGAGCGCTACCGCACGATCACGCAGAAGGCGCTCGTCATGATCGGGCGAGAGGACGCCGTCACGCTGCTCAAATACGGGGAGCGCCTGAGCCGAGAGCTGAAGAACTCACGCCTCATCGTGTACCCGCAGTGCGGGCACTTCCCCATGATCGAGGCGGCCGCCGCCTCCACGCGAGACCTCCAGGCGTTCCTGCTCGAGGGCGCCGAGCCCGCGCCGCAGGCGGCGCCCGAGGCGGCGGCGCCATGAGCGGCCGCAGGCTCTACTCCCGGCTCGGCGCGGTGGCCCGCGGCGCGCTGGCCGCGCTCGCCGCGCTCGCCGCGCTCTGCCCGTCGACCGCGCGCGCGACCGGGTTCGCCGAGCTCGGCGAGGACATCGTGCAGCGCGACAAAGTGCACGTCGACCTCGACGGGTACCTGCGCGTGCGCGGCGAGGCGCTCACCAACCTCGACCTCGATCGCGGGCTCACGCCGTCCGGCGACCCGCTCTACCCGGTGTCGCGGGCCGATCCGAAGGCGCAGACGCTCACCCACTGGGACATGCGCGCCCGCATGGACGTGAAGGTGTTCGCGCCGGGCTCGACCTTGGCGGTGAAGCTCCGCCTCGACGCGCTCGACAACCTCAGCCTCGGCAGCGTGCCCGACGGCGCGCCCGCCGGGAGCGCGAGCCAGCGCTCTCCGAGCGACCCGCTGAAGGTGCGGCGCGCGTACGGCGAGGCGCTGCTCCCGTTCGGCGTGCTCGCGGCGGGCCGCATGGGCACGCACTGGGGCCTCGGCCTCGTGGCCAACGGCGGCGACTGCCTCGACTGCGACTCGGCCGACGCGGCTGACCGGCTCGCCCTCGTCACGCCGGTGTTCGACCACATCGTCGCCCTGGCCTACGACTTCTCGGCGACCGGGCCCATCGGCACGCGGCCGGCGCAGAACCGCGTGCTCGACCTCGAGCGCACGACGAACGTGCGCACCGCGACCCTGGCGTTCCTCCGCGGGTGGAGCAAGGAGTCGGTGGCGCGGCGCAAGAAGGCCGGCAAGCTCACGGCCGACTACGGCGGCTACCTCACGCACAGGTGGCAGCGCGACGACGTGCCGGCCTCGTACCTGCCCACGGCGCAGCCGCTCGATCTCTCCGCCTCCCAGGACGCGCAGATCATGTCGCGCGGGCTCACCGCCACGGGGGTCGACGCCTGGGCGAAGCTCGTGACGCCCACCCTGCGCCTCGAGGCCGAGCTGTCGCTCGTGATGTCGACCATCGACCAGGCGAGCGTCATCCCGGGCGTGCTGCTGCGCGATCCGGTGAAGGCGCGGCAGCTCGGCGCGGCGTTCGAGTCCGACTACGGCGGCGACGACGGGCGGGCCTCGGTCGGGCTCGATTTCGGGTACGCGAGCGGCGATCCCGCGCCCGGGTTCGGCGTGGTGCAGAAGCCCGGCGCGAAGGCCCCGAAGCCCGGGGATCTCGACGGCCCGCAGGCGAACCCGCGCTCGGACAACCGCATCGACAATTTCCGCTTCCACCCCGACTACCGCATCGACCGCATCCTGTTTCGCGAGATCATCGGCACGGTGACCGACGCCACGTACGTGCGGCCGCACGCGCGCGTGCGCCTGGTCGACGAGTCGAGCTTCCGTGTCACCGCCAGCGCCGCCGCGATCGCGAGCATGGCGAACTTCGCCGAGTCGACCCCGGGCGGCAAGAAGCCCCTCGGCGTCGAGCTCGACCCGTCGCTCACCTACGAGCACAAGGACGGGTTCTTCGCGACGCTCGACTACGCGGTGCTCTTCCCGCTGTCGGGCCTCGACAACCCGCAGGTCGGCCTCTTCGCCAAGCCCGCGCAGCTCGTGCGCGTCCGCCTCAACTACGTATTTTGACCATGCGAAACGCGCTCCCTCCCCTCCCCGCCGCCCTCGCCGCTCCCGTCGCCGCTCCCCGCCGCTCGGGGCGCGCCTTCGTCCTCGCGGCGGCCTGCGTGGCCTCCTTGCTCGCGGCCGCGTGCAGCGAGAACCTCACGGTGCCGAAGGGCCGCGCGCCCTACGCCGCAGGCGAGCCGGCGCCGCTCGCCTGCGTGCCGAACCTCGACGGAAAGATCGACGCGACGGAGCTGGCCCCCGCCTTCGACACGCCGGTCTCCTACCTCGTGTCGCCCGCGGGGAAGGACCAGCCCGTCGACCTCGTGCCGAAGCCGCTCGCGGGCGGCAAGCAGCGCTGGGACTACTCGGTCGACCAGCGCGACGACCAGGTCGCTGTGATCTCCGCGAGCCGCATCGCGGGCAAGTGGTACGCCGCGCAGTTCCCCGAGACGGCGTTCGTGGCGCCGTTCGACGCCGCGGGCCGCACCGAGGCCGTGTACGCCTACGACGCGCAGGCCGTGTCGCTCCTCGGGCTCGCCTCGCGAGAGCCCGACCCCGCGGAGGGGCGCACGCTCTTCGTGTATTCTGCACCTGTTGCGATCTACAAGTTCCCGCTCTCCCCCGGGGTGACCTACACGTCGATCGGCGAGGTGAAGGGGGCCACCCTGCGCGGGCTGCCGTACGCGGGGCGCGATCGCTACGAGGTCACGGTGGACGCGACGGGCCAGCTCGACCTGCCCGACCTCATCTTCCAGCAGGTGCTGAGGGTGCGCACGAAGGTCACCGTGGAGCCCGCCGCGGGGGCCGCCACGACGCAGCTCCAGGTGTCGTTCCTCTCCGAGTGCTTCGGCGAGGTGGCCCGGGTGACGAGCAAGACGGGCGAGAAGGCCGACGACTTCACCGTGGCGAGCGAGATCCGCCGCCTCGGGCTGCCCTGAGCTGCCCTGAGCGCACGGGCGGCAGACGGACGGCGACAGACGACAGACGAGACAGACACACGAGACAGACACACGAGACAGACGGGACAGAGGAGCGACGAGCATGGAACCAGCGGAGCGGCGGTGGGGGTGGGACGCGTGGAAGAAGCGCTTCGACGCCTGGGAAGACCGCACGGCGAAGCACATCGAGCTCGGGCTCCGCAGCCCGACCTTCATCACGCCCGCGTCGGCCGCGCTCACGACCGTGCTCCGCGCCAAGGTCGTGGTCGACCGCGCGCAGACCGCCCTCGTCGCCGCCCTGGGCCTGCCCACGAAGGCCGACCAGGAGCGCACGCTCCACGCCCTGAACCGCCTCGAGAGTCGGCTCATCGACCTCGAAGAGAAGCTCGAGCGCGCAGGCGGCGCGCGGAAGGACAGCTAACAGCCATGGACGTCACCCGCTTCCTCGACCTCGCGATCGCCCCGAAGGTGCTCTTCGACACGCTGGAGGAGCGCAGAGACCGCGTGCGCTTCTGGGTGCCGCGCCCGGGCGCCGGGACCGATCTCTCCGCGTACACCGCGGTCACGTACGGCGCGTTCGCGGCCGACGTGCGCGCCCTCGCGTGCGCCCTCGCGGCCGAGCTCGAGCCCGGCTGTCGCGCGGCGATCTTCGCGCCGAACCGCGTCGAGTGGGCCACCGCCGCGCTCGCCGTGCAGGCGGTCGGGGGCGCCGTCGTGCCGGTGTACCCGGCGAGCACGCCGGCGCAGCTCGCGTACGTGCTCGACCACTCCGACGCGCGCGTGCTCTTCGTCGACACGCCGGCCCTCCTCGCGAAGGTGCTCGAGGCGTGGCCCGGGCTCCACGGCGGCGAGCGCGGCGAGCGCGGCCTCCAGCGCGTGGTGCTCCTCGACGCCGGCCTCGACGCCGCGCGGGTGCTCGCGAAGCTGCGCGCCGACGGCCGGCCCGGGCCGGGCGACGAGGCGCTCGCGCGGATCGTGTCGCTGCCCGCGCTGCTCGCGGAGGGCGCCGCGCGCGACGCGGCGAGCCCCGGCGCGTTCGAGGCCCGCATGGCCGCCGTGTCGCTCGACCAGCCCGGCATGATGCTCTACACGAGCGGCACCTCGGGCAACCCGAAGGGCGTGCCGCTCACTCACCGCAACGTGGGCACGAACGGGAAGGACTGGCTCACCCTGAACGGCCCGCTCGTCCCCGAGAACGCCGTCGACGTGCTGTGGCTGCCCATGAGCCACATCTTCGGCTTCGGAGAGATGAACCTCGGCAACACGCTGGGCATGACGAGCTACCTCTCCGATCCGGTGGGCTGCATCGCCCTCGTGCCGGTCGTGAAACCGCACGTCTTCATGAGCGTGCCCTCGCACTGGGAGAAGCTCGCGGCGCCGGCGCTGCGCGAGACCGATGTTGCGGCGCAACAAAGCGCGCTCCGCGCGTGCACCGGCGGGCGCCTCGCGTTCTGTCTCTCGGGGGGCGCGGGGCTGAAGCGCGAGATCAAGGAACTCTACCACTCGGCGGGCATCCTCATCGTCGAGGGGTACGGGCTGACCGAGACCTCGCCCACGCTCACGCTGAACCGCGCCGACAGCTTCCGCTTCGACTCGGTGGGCAAGCCCCTGCCGAGCGTCGAGCTCAAGCTCGCCGAGGACGGCGAGATCTTGGCCAAGGGCCCGAACGTGTTCGGCGGCTACCACAAAGACGAGGCCGCCACGCGCGCCGCGTTCACCGAGGACGGCTGGTTCCAGACCGGCGACGTGGGGCGCTTCACCGACGACGGCTTCTTGCAGATCATCGATCGCAAGAAGGACATCCTCGTGACGGCCGGCGGGAAGAACATCCCGCCCGCGAACATCGAGCAGCACTTCCAGGGCGATCCGCGCTTCGCGCACGTGGTGGTCTACGGCGACGGCAAGAAGTACCTGGTCTGTGGCGTGTGGCTCAACGACGCGGTCGTCGACGCGGAGCTCGCCCACCTGCCCGCGGGCGAGCGCGCCGCGGCGCGCGAGGCGCTGGTCGCCGCGCGCGTGGCCGAGGTGAACGCGCAGCTGCCGAGCTACGAGACCCTGAAGGCGTTCCACATCTTCGACGAGCCGCTCACGGTCGAGCGCGAGCTGCTCACCGCTTCGCTCAAGGTGCGGCGAAAGAAGGTCGTCGAGGCGTTTCGCGCCGAGCTCGAGGCGCTCTACGATAGACCCGCGCCCGAGCGACGCTGATGGCCACCACGACGACGCTCCACGGCCCCGCCCGCGCACCCGAACCGCCCGCTCAGGTCCACGTCCAGGTCCACGCTCAGGTCCACGCCATGCCAGGTCCGAACGACAAGCCCGCCGCCGCCCGGCCCGAGCGCCTCTGGGGCGCGCGGCTCCGGAACCTCGCCGAGGCCGCCGTGCGCCCGCGGCCGCCCGTGGGCACGACGCCGGCCGACGTCGTGCACCGCGAGAACAAGTGGAGCCTGCTGCGCTACCGCCGCGCCGCGCCGGCGAGCTTCGCGACCCCGGTGCTGCTCGTGCCCTCGCTCATCAACCGGCACTACGTGCTCGATCTGCTGCCGGGCAAGAGCCTCGCCGAGTGGCTCGTGGCGCGCGGCCACGACGTGTTCGTGATCGACTGGGGCACGCCCGGCGACGAGGACCGCTTCGTCACGTTCGACGACGTCTGCGACCGCGCGATCGGCCGCGCGCTGCGGAGGACGGCCTCGTTCGGCTCCCGCGGCAAGGCGCACCTGCTCGGGTACTGCCTGGGCGGGCTGCTCACCGTCATCCACGCGGCGGCGCGGCCGGAGCGCGTGGCCTCGCTGCTCACGCTCGCGGCGCCGGTGAAGTTCGGGGCCGACGAGGGGCTCCTCTCGGCGTGGACGCGCACGCCCACCTTCGACCTCGACGCCCTCGTCGACGCGACGGGGAACGTACCCTGGCCGCTGATGCAGGCCGCGTTCAACATGCTCCGGCCCACGCTCGGCCTCTCGAAGGCGGTGCAGCTCGTCGACCGCGCGTGGAACGACGAGTTCCTCGACGGCTTCTTCGCCCTCGAGACCTGGGGCAACGACAACGTCTCCTTCCCCGGGGAGTGCTTTCGCCAATACATCCGCGCGCACTACCGCGGCGACGAGCTCGCGCAGGGCACGTTCCACCTGTCCGGGCTCCCCGCGCGGCTCGAGGATGTGAAGGTGCCCCTCCTGGCGGTGACGTTCGAGCACGACACGATCGTGCCGAAGGCGAGCGCCCTCCCGCTGGTCGAGCGCGCCGGCTCGCGCGACAAGACGCACCTGCACCTGCCCGGCGGGCACGTGGGCGCCGTGGTCTCGAGCGCGGCGAAGCGGCGGCTCTGGCCGAAGCTCTCCGAGTTCTGGGCCCGCAACGACTCCGCGTAGGGCGCCGCGGTGCGCCAGGGGCCGAGGAAATCTGGGTCTCTCGCCCGCGTTCGGCTACGGTCGCGGGGATGACCGAGCCGCCCATTTCGCGAGCCGCGAGGCCCTTCTTCATCGCCAGCGCCGTCGCCGCGGGCGTCGCGGGGGTGGCGTTCGCCGCGCTCGGGAAGGGCCCGCCGCTCGCGCCCTTCCTCGGCCGCTTCCACCCGCTCGTCGTGCACCTGCCGATCGGCGTGCTGGTGCTGGCGGTGGTGCTCGAGCTCGTGGCGCTCCGCTCGGCGGAGCTCAAGGCGAAGGTCGAGCCCGCGATGCCGGCGGTGCTCTCGTTCCTGGTGGCCTCGGCGGTGGTCGCGCTCGTGCTCGGGCTGCTGCTCGGCCAGAGCTCGGGGGACTACTCGGCGAAGCTCCTCGGGCGGCACAGGCTCATCACGTTCGTGTCCGTCATCCTCGCCTGCGGCGCGCTCGCGACGCGCGGCGCGCAGGACGGGACCCCCGCCCTCCGCGCGCTCTATCGGGGTGTGCTCGCGCTCACCTTGGGGGCGATGAGCCTCGGGGGACACCTCGGCGGTGGGCTCTCGCGCGGCGAGGGCTACCTCTACGAGTTTGCGCCCGCCTTCGTGCAGGGCCTCGCGGGGTACACGCCGAAGAAGACGGAGGCGCCGACGGCGCCCGTGGCGACGCCCGGGGCCGAGGCGAAGGTGTTCGCCGACGTGGTGCAGCCCGCGCTCATCAAGCGATGCGGCGGCTGCCACGGCGAGAAGAAGCAGAAGGCCGACCTCCGCGTCGACTCGCTCGCCGCGCTGCTGAAGGGCGGCGAGACCGGCCCGGCGATCGTGCCCTTCTCCAGCAAGAAGAGCCTCATCCACGAGCGCATGACCTTGCCGAAGACCTCGGACGACTTCATGCCGCCGGACGACAAGCCGGGCCTGTCACCCGACGAGCTCGC
>CAZHGG010000201.1:0-8653 GCA_964531755.1 uncultured Polyangiaceae bacterium | reverse complement strand
GGTGCACCGCGCGACGCTCCACGACGGGCGCGTGGTCGCGGTGAAGGTGCAGCACCCCAACGTGCGCCAGGCGGTCGAGAGCGATCTCGCGAGCGCGGGCGTCCTCGAGACGTTCGCCGCGCTCGGCGGCGCGCGCCGCTTCGACTCGCGCGGGCACCTCGAGACGATCCGGGAGCGCTTCCGCGAGGAGCTCGACTACGAGCTCGAGGCCGCTCGCATCGCGCATTTCGCCGCGGTGCACGCGGGGGATCCGCGCGTGCGGGTGCCGGTCCTCGTGCCCGAGCGCTCGCGGCAGAGCGTCCTCACCACCGAGTTCGTGACCGGGGGCTCCTTCGAGGAGGCGTGCGAGGCGCCGGTCGAGGCGCGCCGCGCGTGGGCCGAGACGCTCTGGCGGTTCGTCTTCAAGGGCAACCTGGCCGGAGGCATGTTCAACGCCGATCCGCACCCGGGCAACTACGTCTTCCACGACGACGGCGCGATCACGTTCCTCGACTACGGCTGCGTGCAGGTCATCCCGCCGCGCATGCGCGCCCGGGCCGTCGCCCTCCACCGGGCCGCGTGCGACCGAGACGAGGCCGGGTTCGCGCAGTGCGTGCGGGAGCTGCTGTCCACGCGCCCCGGCCTCATGGAGGACCTCTCGATCGCCTACTCGCGGCGGTGCTTCGAGCCCCTGTTCGACGCGCCGTACCACCTCACGCGCGACTACGCGGCCTCGCTCGTCAGCGAGATGCACGCGCTCGGCAAGCGTGTGCGTGGCGCGAAGGACTCGGAGGTGTTCACGATGCCGCGCGAGATGCTCTTCATGAACCGCCTGCAGTTCGGGTTCTATTCGGTCCTCGCCCGCCTCGACGTGGAGGTCGACTACCGCCGCGTCGAGGCGTCGTTCCTCCCCGCGGCGGCCGGCGCGTGAGCGCGGCGCGCGCGCGGCGCCGCGTTCAGTCGGTGCAGGGTGCGCGGTCGTAAAAGTCGGAGGCCTCCGCGAGCTCGTCCGAGGAGAGTAGACGCACGACGTCATCGTGTCGTTGCGCAACGCGTTGATTTTCTTGACGAACCGGGGGAGCCTTCGACTCTTGATGCGAGGTCTGGGTCATGGACCTTGGATTAAGCAATGGTCGTGCCGCGCGTGATTCCGCGAGGTTGACCTCCGCGTCGCATACGGGCGTTCGCGGCGGCGCGCGCGCCCGCACCGGCGCTCTTCGCACCGGGAGCGTGGGCCAGCGCCGCGGGCGGCGCGCGGGTCGTCGGGGCGACGCGTCACGTGCATACTCCTCGAGTGGCGAAGCCCCGCACCTACGAGGAGAAGCGCGATCCGGCGACCACCAACGAGCCCTTCGGCGACGCGGGCGCGCCCGGTGAGCCGGGCGGCACACTCGTGGGCGCCTTCGTCGTGCACCTGCACGACGCCACGCGGCGCCACTACGATCTCCGCGTCGAGGCCAACGGGGTGCTCGCGAGCTTCGCCGTGCCGAAGGGCCCCTCGCTCGACCCGGCGGAGAAGCGGCTCGCGATCCACACGGAGGACCACCCGCTCGAGTACCTCGACTTCGAGGACGTGATCCCCGAGGGCAACTACGGCGGCGGGCCCATGATCGTGTGGGATCGCGGCGCGGTCAGGTACCTCGAGGGCCCGAGCGAGCGCGGGCTCGTCGAAGGGAAGCTCGACATGGTCTTCACGGGGCGGAAGCTCCGCGGGCGCTGGGCGCTCGTGAAGCTCGGCAAGTCCGCCGGGCGGCCCATGCGCGAGGAGGACGCGTCCGCGTGGCTCTTCTTCAAGAAGCGCGACGCCTACGCGAGCGAGACCGACGACGTCGAAGCGCGCGATCGCTCGGTGCTCTCCGGGCTCCGCGTGGGCGAGCTCGAGGCGCGGGACGCCATCGCGGCGCGGCTCTCGGAGGCGGCCCACGCGCTGGCCGGCGAGGGCGCAGGGGCGCCCGTGGCGTTCACGGCGCCGCTCGAGCGCAGCGGGCTCCCTGACGGCCCGCAGGGCGAGCCCCTGGCGGGTGAGCGCGTGTTCGAGCCGGATCTCGACGGGCTCCCCGCGCGCGTGGAGCGCGACGGCGATCGCGTCGTGGTGCTCGAACAGGGCGACGCAACTCGTCGAGATTTATCAATTTTTTATCCAGAGCTCGTGCGCGCCGCGCGCGCCCTCCCGGCCGACGCGTTCGCGATCGACGGCACCGTGGTCACCTTCGACGCGTCGGGTTTACCCAGCCTGCCCCGGCTCGCTGCGAGGGCCGCGGAGATCGTAAAGGGCGAAGCGCACCGCGCCACCCTCGACGCGCCGGTCACGCTCGTGGCGCAGGACCTCGCCGCGCTCGGCGGCGTGTCGCTCGGGGCGGCCCCGTTCGAGGCGCGGCGCGGGCTGCTCGCCGACCTCGTGGCCGGCGAGGGGTTCGTGCAGGTGAGCACGCTCCTGCCGGGGCCGTGGCGCACGGCCCGTGACCTCGCGCGCTCCCTGGGGCTCCGGCGGCTGCTCGTGCGTCACCGAGGCGCGACGCTGCCCCCCGCCGCCGGCGAGGAGACGCTCCGCGTGTCCGAGGGCCCGCGAACGGAGATCGCGCGGGTCGACCACGGCAGCCCGAAGGCGGCCCTCCGCGAGGTGCGCATCACGAACCCGCAGAAGGTGTATTTCCCGGAGCTCGGCGTCACCAAGGGGGGCGTGATCGCCTACTACCGCGCGGTGGCGGGCGCGCTCTTGCCGCACGTGCGCGGGCGACCGGTCACGGTGGTGAGGTACCCCGACGGCGTGCACGGCAAGCACTTCTTCCAGTGGAACGTGCCGCCGCAGATGCCCTCGTGGATGCGCACGGTGGCGTTCAAGGACGAGGAGGAGCCCGAGCGGCCGAAGCGGGGGTTTCTGCTCGATGACGTGGAGAGCCTGCTCTACGTGGCGAACCTCGGAGTGCTCCCGATCCACGTCTTCTCGTGCCGGGCCGCGTCGCTCTCGGTGTGCGACTACATCGGGCTCGATTTCGACGTGAAGCTCGCGAGCCTGCGGGCGGCCGTCGCGCTCGCGCGCGAGCTCCACGACCTCCTCGACGCGATCGGCCTCGTGGGGTACCCGAAGACCTCGGGACAGACCGGACTGCACGTCCTCGTGCCGCTCGGAGAGGGGCACGGCTACGACACCGCGCGCGCGCTCGTGGAGCTCCTCGGGAGGCTGCTCGTGCACCGCCGACCCGACCTCGCCACGATGGAGCGGCTGCCCGCGAAGCGCGGACCGCGCGTATACGTCGACACGGTGCAGACGGGCCCGACGCGCACGCTGGTGGCGCCCTACTCTCTCCGCGCGGTGCCCGAGGCCACGGTGTCGATGCCGCTCACTTGGGACGAGGTGCGAGACGACCTCGATCCGAAGGCGTACTCGCTCGCCACGGTGCCGGGGATCGTGGCGTCGCGGCGCTGCCCGATGGCGTCGTTCGCCGACGCCGCGCCGGACGTGGGGCGCGCCGTGGGCCGGCTGGCGGAGCTGTGGGCGGCCTCGCGCTGAGCGGGGAGCGTCTGCCACGTTGACAAAGGCGCCCGCTTCTTGAAGAAAGGGCCGGGTGTCGCAGAAGACCAGCTACTTCGACGTGGACGGGACGCTCCTCCGCACGAACCTCATCCACCCCACGGTCTACTACCTGTTGAACCAGCGGACGCCGTTCCGCAGCTTCCTCAAGGTGGCGAAGGCCGTCGCGCGCGCGCCGGAGATGGCGTTCGCGGAGTGGAAGGACCGCCGGCTGTTCAACGAGGCGCTGTTCTCCAGCTACGAGGGCATGTCGAGGGATCGCCTGCTGCTGCTCGCCGACGACGCGTTCGACGCGGTGGTGAAGCCCGCCCTCTACCCGTCCGCGAAGGACCTCGTGGCGCGGTGCCGCGACGAAGGGCACGAGGTGGTGCTGGTCTCGGGAGCGCTCGATTTTCTGATGGACCGGCTCGCCGCGCACCTCGGCGCGACGCACGTGATCGCGAACCGCCTCGAGATCAAGGACGGCTTCGCCACGGGGCGCCTGCTGCGCCCGGTCGTCGCGGGCCCGGAGAAGGCGCGGCTCATCCGCGAGCACGCACGCGCGACCGACGTCGACCTGGGCGAGTGCTTCGCCTACTCGGACAGCTACTCGGACGTGCCGATGCTGAGCGTCGTCGGTCACCCCGCGGCCGTGAACCCCGACAGCAAGCTCGCGCGCCTCGCCGAGGCGTACGGCTGGCCGGTGATCCGCCTCGACCAGAAGCGGCGGCACGCGGGCTGAGCGGCGCCCGCGGCTAGAGCCGCAGCGGAATCGAGAGGAATTTCAAAGGTCTGGGGGCGTTCGTGGCGGGGCTGCCCACGAGCACGATCGCGTGCGACGCGCCCTCGAAGAAGGCGGCGGGGGATCCTTCGGCCCCCGCCCCTTCGAACACCTGGAGCAAGCTCTCTCGATGGGCGCCTGCCTCGAGGCGCGCGCCAAAGTCCGTGTACGGGAGGCTCGCCGGGCGGTCGGGCGGCACGGGCGTCGCGGTCGCGCCGCTCCGCAGCTGGACGCCGCCGGTGTACGCCGACACGTTGAGGAGCTGCGCGGACAGGCGGCCGGGCCCGCTGGCGGGGGCCGCTCGAAGCCGGCCCGTCGTGAAGGTGACGGCGCCATCCGAGGCGCCGGTGAGCGTCAGCACGGTGCCGGCCTTCGCGAGCAAGCCCTCGTCGGGGAGGTCGACCAGCCGGAGGTTCCGCGCGCCCACGCAGGGCAAGGCGCCGGCGCAGGCGACGGTCGAGCAGGAGCCCGTGGCGAGCGACGCGTTCGCCTTCGTGTTCTCGTTGAGCAAGACGAGGACGACGGTGCGGACGGCCGCGTAGTCCGCGTTGGGGGCGAGGAACACGGCGCCCTGCGCGTCGACGCCCGCCAGGCTCGAGCGCGGCATCAGCGTGGTGGGGACCGGCGACGCGACGCCGATGCTCTCGGGCGCCGCAGCGGTCGCGCCCGGGGCCGCGGGGCAAATCCGGAAGGCCGGGAGGGTCGCGTGCGCGTGGACGAGCAAGACGCCCGCAGGCGCGGGGCCCGCGTCTGCGAGCCCACCGCCCGTGGGTGGGGGCTTCGGCTCGGGCGCGGTGCCGGTCCCGGTCCCGGTCGCGGTCGCGCTCGGCGGCCCAACGCGCTCGTCCGTGGCGAACGCCGTGCTCCCATCCGCCTGGCCGCAGTGGAGGGCGGCGGGGGCGAGGACGAGGAGCAGCGGGGCGAGACTGCGGCGGAGCGAGGGGGGCATAGCGCGTCAGGGACTCGTTGGGATCGCTAGGAATTTCATAGACTTACCTGCATCTTGTGCGCCCGAGCCGACGAGGATGACGGCGTACACTCCCGGCGAGCCGAAGTGGTCCGCGACGGGGACGCTAGGGTTGGAGCTCTCGTGGACCTCGAGGAGGGTCTCTTCGTGGGCGCCCGCCTTCAGACGATCGGCGTACGAGGCGGGCGACACGGAGACGACGCCGGCGGGGGAGAGCGGGGTCGAGCGGGCGGACACCGCGCCGTCGGTCTCGGCGGCGAGCGCCTCGTAGGAGACCCCGCCGTCGTAGTCGGAGAGGTTCACCAGCTGCATGTTCAGCGCGCCGCTCGTGAGGCCGGGCGCGCTGAGCACCGGGCGCTCCTCGACGCGGACGTCGTCGTCCGAGCGCCCGACGACGGCGAGCACCGTGCCGGCCTTTCGGAGCAGGCCGAAGTCCCGCAGACGCACGCCGACGCGCTTCGCGGCGGGGAGACACGTGCTGCCCGTGTCGCACGCGAGCGACGAGCACGCCCCGGAGAGGAGCCCCTCGTTTCCCTTCGTGGCCTCGTCGATGAGGAGGAGCACGAAGTCTCGGCCGTCGAACTCCGGCGGCGCCTCCAGTCGGACGGCGCCGCGCGCGTCGACGCCGGCGAGGCTCGACCCGGGCATGCGCGAGGTGGGCAGGGGCCGCATGTTGCCGACGGAGACGTTCGAAGCGCCCGCGTCGGGGGCGGACGGGACCGCGGGGCACAGCCGGAACGCCGGGAGAGTGTCGTGGGCGTTGACGAGGACCACCCCGGCGGGAGGCGCGTTCTGAGGCGGGCCGGCTTCGCGGGGGGTGCCGGCGTCGCCGGGGGTGCCGGCGTCGGGGGCAGTGGGGGGCAGCGCGACACCGCCGTCCGCGAAGTTGGAGGGCGACGGCCCGTCCCCGGCGTCGGCCGACGTCGGGTCGGCGGTCGCGGCGCACCGCAGCGCGCTCACGGCCGCAAGCGCAGTCACGACGGCGAGGGCGGAGGGGAGGCGTCGAGGCGAGGGCATGGACGAGCTCATCGGTGAGTGGGGACCACGACGAAGCGAGGGTCGGCCGGAGTGCCGAGCAGGAAGAGCGCGAAGAGCCCCTGCGTCGCGTAGAAGTCCACGATGGGGCGCCGTGGGGCGGAGTTTTCGTGCACCTCGAGCAGGGTCTCGCGGTGGTTGCCCGCCACGAAGGCGCCCCCGAAGCCGTCGTACGCGAAGCTCGCCTGCGAGAGGATGGGCGTCGAGCCCCCGTCGGGTGCCTGGAACGACACGCGGGCGCCCGACTTGACCTCGTCGAAGAGCTGGACGTCGAGGGTGCCGGCCTTCGCGTTGTAGGACTGGGCCGTGGTGCGGGTCGTGAAGGTGGCGGCGGCCTTGGAGGCGCCCTCGAGCACCACGATCCCCTTCTTGTCGAACGCCCAGCTGGCGCTGGCCACCTTCACGACCGTGACGTGGCGGTCCGCGCCGGTGCCGTCGTCGAGGCAGCCAGGGCCGCCGACGCAGGCGAGCGTGGAGCACGCGCCCGTGGCCAGGCCGGGGTGGTTCTTGGTGACCTCGTCGATCCAGAGCACGACGACGGAGGTCGCGCCGGGCAGGAACGAGGCGTCGGGCACGACGCCCACCGCGCCGCGCTCGGGCACCCCCTCGAGGCTCGACCCGGGCATGAGCACCTCCGGCATGGGCCGCCTCGGAGAGTCGCTGAGCGTCGGCCCCGAAGCGGCGGTCGGGCAGAGCCGAAACGCGGGGAGAGACGAGGCGTTCGCGAGGACGAGCAGGTTGCTCTCGATCGGCGCCTTGGGCTCGACTGGAGGCGTCGCCACGTCGGGGCCCCCGTCGTCCGCGGTAGCCTGACCCGCCGCCTCCGCGTCGGGGCCGGCGTCGGCCGCCCGGTCGGTGCCGCCAGCGTCGCGCCCGGTCCCGGCGTCGAGGAGCGACGACGGCTCGTAGGCTGCGCCGCAATGGACGGACCCGAGGCCCACCAGCGCGGCGGCGGCGATCGCGAGGAGCGGCGTGGTTCGAAAGCGCATGTGGGGACCTCCACCCTCTGCGAAAGCATAGGCCGTGCCGGCGCGGGGGCCATAGAAAACAGCCGCTTCGTGGCGGCGGCGCCGGGTAGGACGCGCCTGTCAGCCCGAGCGACCGTGCCACTTGGCACACGTGGCCCTCGGGGCGGCGAAGGGCGCGCGAGGCCGCGGGCAAAGAAGTTGCTTCGGGGTGCTCCGTCGCGCATCCTTTCGGCACTTCTCTCGTCTCCAAGGACCCCCCTTTGTTCACGCCCCAAGTCGGCATGATGATCACGCCGAACGTTCGGCTCACGCGCCCCCTCAGCGAGGGGGGCATGGGCGCGGTGTGGGTCGCCGATCACCTGGCGCTTCGAACCCAGGTGGTCGTGAAGTTCATCCTCGGGGAGCTCGCGTCGAACCCCGACGCGCTCGCGCGGTTCGAGCGGGAGGCCGCCGCGGCGTCGCAGGTGAAGAGCCCGCACGTGGTGCAGACCTTCGACCACGGCTGCACGAAGGAGGGGCTCCCGTACATCGTCATGGAGCTGCTCGAGGGCGAGGACCTCGGCGACTACCTCGACCGCCACCGCCGCATGGAGCCCGGCGCGGTGCTCTCCCTCGTGTCGCAGCTCAGCCGTGCGCTCGACCGCGCGCACGCGAAGGGCATCGTCCACCGCGACATCAAGCCGAACAACATCTTCCTGACCGACGGGGAGGCCGGCGAGTTCTTCGTAAAATTGCTCGATTTCGGCATCGCGAAGGGCGTCGACTCGGTCACGCTCGACAGCGCGACGCGCACGGGCACGGTGATGGGCTCGCCCTTTTACATGAGCCCCGAGCAAATCGTGGGCGCCAAAGACATCGGGCCCAAGTCGGATCTGTGGGCCGTCGGCGTCGTCGCGTTCGAGGCCCTCACCGGCGTGCGCCCGTTCGAGGCCGACACCGTGGGCGCCTTGGCCATCCAGATTCACTCGGGCGAGCCGCCGCGCCCAACCGAGAAGAACCCGAGCCTGCCGCCCACTGTGGACGAGTGGTTCGCGCGGGCGTGCGCCCGGGAGGTCGAGGGGCGTTACGGCTCTGCGCGGGAGCTCTCGGAGGGGCTCGCCGCCGCGCTCGCCGGGCAGAGCCCGCTCGTCGAGTCGTCCGCCACGTCCGGGCCGCGGGCCTCGATACCGAACTCGGGCCCCACCTCGGCGCCGGTGGCGGCCACGTCCGACACCCTGGCCAGCTCGGCGATGTTCGCGAAGACGCACGAGGTGCCCTCGGGCTCGGGGAGCCTGGCGTCGGCCCCGGGGGTGTCGACGAGCACGCTCGCGACGGTCCCCACGGCATCGCGCAAGGTGGCGGCGGCGGCCGTGGGCCTCGGGGTCCTGGTCGTGGGCCTCCTCGGAGCGCTCGCGCTGCGCGGCCCGGCCACG
>CAZHGG010000200.1:0-8658 GCA_964531755.1 uncultured Polyangiaceae bacterium | reverse complement strand
CGGGCCGTCGCGCCGTTCGGCGTCGGGCTCGGGGACGTGCTCGTCGTGGAGCGCGCCGCGGATCGGGCGCTCCCGGACTCGTACGGCGCGCGCTTCTTCGTGGAGGCGCGCCCGCACGCGGTCACGGCGGGGCTCGTGCGGCGGGACGACCGGGAGCCCCCGCGGGTGCTCATCCAGCTCGCCCGGCCGCTGACGCACCGCTCGGAGCCCGGGAGCGCGCAGGCCTTCGAGCTCGCCGTGACGAGCCCCGAGGCGTTCGGCCTCACGCTGGTCGACGGGGCCGCGACGTGGACCAAGACGCCCGAGAAGCAGCCCGGCGACGTGTCCGGCCCCTTCAACGTCGCGATGGCGGCCGAGCGGCCGAAGGTGAGGCTCGACGCAGCCCACGGGCCGCGGCTCGTCGTGGTGGGTGCCTCGACCGTGCTCCACGAGTCGAACTTCCGCGAGACCTGGGCGCTGCGCGGCGCGGCCCTGCTCGTCGAGAGCTCGCTCTCGTGGCTCGCGAGCAAGCCCGAGATCCTCGACGTGCCCTCGCGCGACGCGCTTCCAGCGGGGACCGCCCTCACCGAGGAGGCCCGCGCCGAGGTCCGGCGCTACGTGCTCGTGTTCATGCCGCTCGCCGTCGCGCTCCTCGGCCTCGCCGTGGGGCTCCGCCGGCGGGCCACGGAGGGTCGACCTCACGCGGGCGCGCAGGAGCATGCAGGCGAGCCACGGTCCGGCCGCCGCGGGCGCGCCTCCTCGAGCTCGCGCCCGCGCAAGGCGCCGAAGGCCCAAGACCCGTGAGCCGCGTGAGGCTCGGCGCGCACGTCGTGCCCGTCGCGCTCGTGGCCGCCTCGGTGGCCGTGGGCGCGCTCCTCGTGCGCGACCGCGGCGCGACCGACCCGGAGCGGGAGGCCCGGGCCGGCCGCGTCTTCCCGTCGTGGCGTCGCGACCAGGTGACGCGCGTCGCGCTGAGCACGTCGGCCGGGGAGCTCGGGCTCGATCGGGACCCGCAGTCAAATACATGGAAACTACATGGAACTGGCGTCGGCGCCGACGGCGCCGCGGCCGATCGCCTGCTCGGCGAGCTCGAGAGCGCGGTGGCGCTCCGGCGGGTGGACGAGGCGGTCGCGGCCGGCCTCGCGAGCCCCCGCGCGCGCGGCGAGATCGCCATGGGGGGGACGGTCTACACGTTCGCGCTCGGGGCTGAGGCGAAACAGCCCGCCGGCGCCGCCTACCTCCGTGTGGACGGCGAGCGCCCGGTCGTCGTGGAGCCGCGCCTCGTCACCGCGCTCCTCGCGCCGCCCTCCTCCTTCCGGGACAAGGTGCTCGTGCCCGCGTCCGGGGCCGAGCTCGCCGAGCTGTCGCTCGCGCCGCGGGGCGCCGCGCGCTTCACGCTCCTTCGTGAAGGGAAGGTCCGATTTCGCCGCGGCGCGGGCGGGGCGTACGCGTCGCGCGCCGCGGTGGACGCGGCGCTCTCGGCGCTCGGCGGCCTCCATGCCGAGCGGTTCCTCGAGGCCGCCGCGGGCGAGCCCGCGACGCGCGACCCGACGCTCGTGGTCTCGCTGCGCGAGTCTCCCGGCGCGAGCTCCGAGCTGGCCTTCGGGCAGCCCTGCCCCGGGGCCCCGGAGGAGGTCGCCGTCGTGCGCCGCGGCAACGCGCCCGTTTACGCGTGCGTGCCCGCGGGCGTCGCGGCGGTCCTCGCGCGCTCGGAAGAGGTCTACGAGGAGCGCGGCGCGTTCTTCGCCCGCCCCGACGAGGTCGAGGAGATCGTGGTGAAGCGCGCGGCGGGGGCGCCGCTCGATGTCGCGCGGAAGGGCGGGGGCTTCCGCGAGCGGGCGCCGGGCTCGCGCGATCTCGACGCGTCGGAGTCGGAGTCGGTGAGCGGGTGGCTGGCGGCCCTCCTCGCGCTCAAGGGGGCGCCCAGCGCGGCGCTCGCCGCGAGCGAGCCCGTCGCGGTCGTCACCTTGCACTATGCAGGTATCCAGGAGGAGGTCCGGTTCACGCGCGCCGCGGGGCCCGACGGCAAGGTGGTGGCGCTCCGGGGCGACGGCCGCGCCGTCGAGCTCGACGCGACGGCGGCCGATCTCGCGGCGCCCCCGAGCGCGCTCACCCGAGGCCTGGCGCTCTTTCCCACGTCCGGCGCGCGCGCGCTCAAAGGCTACGAGCTCTTCTGCGAGGGGCGCGCTCAGCGCGTCGTCCGCGAGGGCGGCTACCGCTTCGCCCCGCCGGGCCCTCACCCGATCGATCCTGCGCTCGCGGTCGCCGCCGCGAACGCGCTGGTCGGCGCGCGCGCGGAGCGCTGGGTGGCGGACGCGCGGAGCCCGCGCCACCCGATCTCCCCGACTTGCGGGGCGCGCCTCTCCTTCGAGGGCGATGCGGGCCCAGGTGAGGTGACGATCGAGCTCGGCGATCGCGCGACGGCGCCGGTGTTCGGCGCGCTCGGCGGGGAGGCCGCCGTGTTCGAGGTGCCGGCGGACCTGGTGGAGCTCGTGCGCAGGCCGCTCGTCTCGCGCGCGCTCTTCACGGTCGACCCCGCCCGCGTCTCGGCGGTCGTCGTCCGCCGCGGCGGCGCCCTCGTGGGGAACCTGACGGCGACCGACGGAGGACCGTCGCTCGTCGATCTCGTGGGCGGCCTCAGGCCGCTGTTCGTCGCGCGCAGCGGCGCCCTCGGCGCCGACGCGGGGCAGGACCCGGTCGACGTCGAGATCACCCTCGCGCCTGTCCCGGGCGGCAAGGGCGAGCGCGCCCGGCTTCGCCTCGGGCGCCAGGTGACCGCGCCGGAGGGCGAGGTCGTGCTCTGCGCGCGCGAGGGCGTGCCCTTCGTGTTCGCGGTGCGCGCCGAGCGCGTCGCGGGCCTCCGCGGCGCGGCGCCGGCTACGGCAGCGCCGCCCCCGTGATCGCCTTGTAGAACATCCGGCGGACCTGATCGTGCCCGAGCGCGTTCGGGTGGGTGCAGTCGGACGCGTACCAGCTCGGGGCGCCCGCGTAGCCGTGGCCGCGAAACCAGCCGTGGAGGTCCGCGGCGGTCTGCCCGCGCGAGGCCACGGCGCGCCCGATGTCCCCGTTCCAGCTCGAAAAATAGCCGTCCGTCGGGAAGGCGGGCAGCCCCTGCCCGAACGCGCAGCCGTGGCTCCCGAAGTCGCCCTTCCCGTCGCTCGCGTCGTACACGTTGGCCTCGAACACGCGCACCTGCACGCCCGCCCCGAAGCGCCCGGGCGCCAGCAGCTTGTCGAGCGCCGCGCCGACGTTCGCCGCGACCTGCGCGCGGACGGCGGCGTCCGCCCCGAGCACGATCTGCGGCAGGCTCGCCTTCATGTCGTTGCCGCCGCTCGTGACGCACACCGCGACGGGGCCCGGCAGGCTCCGCGGGAGCGAGTCGATCTGGCTCGCGAGCGCCGAGGTCTTCGAGCCGCTCTGCGCCGCGCTGCGGTAGGCGATCGCGCCGAACTTGGCGCCGAGGTCAGCGCGCAGCAGGTCGTAGTAGAAGGGGCTCTGGCCGCCGCGATCGCTGATCGAGTCGCCCAAGATGACGAGGGCGCCGAGGCTCGTCATCGGAGGTGGTGCCGGCGGGCCCGCGTCGGCCGCGTCCGCCCCAGGCGCGGCGTCGGAGGGGCCTCCGGCGTCGAGGGCGGGCTCCGGTGCGCCGCTCTCCGCGGGCGGCGCCGGGGTGCTCGCCGCGGGCACGGAGGTGGAGCCGGAGGGCGCGGGGTCGAGCTCCGGCACCGTGGCGGCGCCGCCCGAGCACGCGCCGACGGTCGCGAGGAGCCCGAGGAGCAGGGGCGACCGCGGTGCGCGTGGGAGGGCCATGCCTCGTGGCGAGCAAGACCCGTTCCTGGCGGCGCGGGCGCGGCGCGGCCGCCGCAGCCGAGAAAAGATGGACGCGGCCCCGCCCTCGCGGGTCTGTCGGGGGACGGTGGTGCGCCCGCGCCCCACGCGCGCGATCCAGGCTCGCGCTTGCGCGCACGCGGCGGGGTGTGGTCTATCCCACCCTGCGCGCCGGCCCCGCATGCGAAGAAGAGCGCTCACACACGACGTCCACGAGGCGCGCCCCATCGTCAAGTGGGCCGGCGGAAAGGCCGCGCTCGTGCCGGCGCTCCTCGCCGAGCTGCCCCCGGAGATCCGCACGTACGTGGAGCCGTTCGCCGGCGGGGCGGCCCTCTTCTTCGCGCTCGCGTCTTCGCCCGTGCGACGTTTTCGTCGCGCGCGGCTGAACGATCGCAACGCCGAGCTCGTCGCCTGCTACCGCGCCGTCCAGAGCGACCTGCCCGCGCTGGTCGAGCGCCTCGGCACCTACCGATATGACAAGGAGCTTTACTACCAGGTGCGCGACGTCGATCCACGCGACCTCGGCGACGTGGAGCGAGGCGCCCGCCTGCTCTTCCTGAACCGCACCTGCTTCAACGGACTGTGGCGCGAGAACTCGAAGGGGAAATTCAACGTCCCGTTCGGCACCTACAAGAACCCACGCATCCTGGACCCGCTGCTGCTCGAGCGCGCGCACGCGGCCCTCGCCGGCGTGAAGCTCTCGAGCGACGACTTCGCCGACGCGTGCGGGCGCCTCGGCGTGGGCGATTTCGTGTACTTCGATCCCCCGTACGTGCCGGCCACCAAGACCGCCTCCTTCACCGCGTATTCGGCCTCGGGGTTCACCATGGCCGACCAGCAGCGTCTCGTCGGCCTGCTCGGCGACCTCGCGAAGCGCGGCGTGAAGGCGATGCTCTCGAACGCCGACACGCCCGAGACGCGCGCGCTCTACCAAGACTTCCGCGTGCGCGCGGTGAGCGCCCGGCGTCCCATCAACTCCGATCCACGCAAGCGCGGCGCGGCAGGCGAGCTCCTCGTCATGAATTTCGACGCGGAGCCCGCGCGCGCACCGAGGGCGCGGCCGCCCGCGCGGCCCACGGCGCGGGGGGCAGGGCGATGAGCGAGCCCCCGCCGCGCGGAGGCGCGCGCCCAGGCCTGTACGCCGACGAGGTCATCGCGGCGAAGGTGAAGGCCGAGCTCCGCAAGCGCATGCGCGGCCTCCGGCGAGCCGCGCCCGCGGCGGCGTGCGAGGCGCGCTCCGAGAAGATCCGCGAGCGCCTGCTCTCGCTCCCGCGCGTCGAGGCGGCGCGCGCGCGCGCGCGCGGCTCCGCCCGCGGGGGGCGCAACGTGGTCGACCGCGGGCCGCGCGAGGCGGCGCTCCGGGCGGGGGGGGGGGCCAGCGGGGGGGCCGCGATCGACCCTGACACGCGCGTGATGTGCTTCCGCACCGTCGCGGACCCCGACGCCCTCGAGGAGCGCGGCTTCGGGTTCCGCGAGCCGGGCCTCGATCGCCCGGAGCTCCACGCGCCCGACGTGATCGTCGTGCCGGCGCTGGCGGTCGCGCCGAGCGGGCATCGCCTGGGGTACGGCGCCGGCTATTACGATCGCGCGCTGGCCGACAGCCGCGCGTGGACCGTGGCCGTGCTCTACGACTACCAGGTGCTCGCCGACCTGCCCACGCTGCCGCACGACGTGCCGGTCGCGCACGTGGTCACCGACGCCCGCGCGTTCGAGCCCGCGCCCCCTACTTGAACGTGAGGAACCGCCGAATCCGCGCGGCGGCAGCCCGCACCGCCGACGGGTGGTGCGCCGACACGACCTTGCCCGTGCGGCCAGAGAGCACGACGTAGTACTCCTCCCCCGGACGGCTCCGCGCCTCGCCCTCGTACACGTAGCGCACGAAGTAGAGAGGGACGCGCACGAACAGCGCGGATTTCACGCGGCGCTTCGTGTCGACGTAGAGCGCGCTGTTCGGGGAGATCGCGCGCGCCAGCAGGGTGAGCGCGTCGCGCTCGGCGGCCTCCCGCGGGACGTCGGCCTCGAGCTGCTCGCCCCCCACGGGGGTGAAGTTCCCGAGCGACTCGAGCTCCGCGAGATCGACCTCCAGGGGCTCGTGATCCGACACGACGCCTGAGAGGAACGAAGGGAGCGCGAGCTCGTACGGGAACGCGCGCCGCGCGCACACGAAGAGGACCGCGTCCCGGTGGCGGTTGCCGCCGCTCGGGAGCGGGACGCCGCCCACGCGCACGCCGGAGAGCCCGAGGTGGAAGGTGTCGACGCCTCCGTCGATGCGCCAGAACGGGGTCCACACGAGCCGCGGGACGTCGCGCGGCGGATCGCCGAGGTCGGCCGGGCGGAGGGCGCGCTCGAGGATGGCCTTGCGCGCGAGGTCGGCGGCCTCGGCGAAGGACACCCGCGCGCGCACGACGAAGGTGTCGCCGTCGGGGATGACGACGGGGTCCGTGAGCGGGCCGAGGAGCGGCCCTCGCGGGAAGTCGGTGGAGCCCATGGGTTGTGCCTGCCTGCCTGCCTACTGCCTGCCTACCGTACGCGCTCGCGGGGCTCCCCGCACGTCGCGACGTGCCGCTCAGCGCAGGGCGTCGAGGACCGCCCGCACGACGAGCACCGGGTCGTCGGCCGTGCTCGCCCGCACCAAGCGACCGTTCCTCGCCAAGAGCGCGGAACTCCAAGTGTTTCTCGACCGCTCGAGCGCCGCCAGGTACCGCTCGCGCGCCGCGCCGTCGCACTCGACCTCCACGCCCCCCTCGAGCGAGCGGAGGCGGGTCGTCGCCTCGAACGGGAAGTCGAGCTCGTCCGGATCGAGCACCTCGAGCACCACGACCGCGCGGCCTCGGAGCGCCATCGCCGCCACGAGGTCGGGCGCCGAGGGGCCGAGGTCGAGGAGGTCGGAGAGCACGACGACGGCCGATCCTCGCCGCGCGGACCGCGCGATGGCGCTGACGCCGGCGTCGAGGAGCTGGGCGTCGCGCGTGCCGTCCCCCGTGGCCTCGAGCGACTCGAGCGTGCCGATGAGCCGCTCGAACGCCTCGCGGCCTCCCGACACCGGCAGGCCGCGCGCGCTCCCGCCGATGAGCGCGCAGCCGAACGGGTCGCCGCTCGTGACCGCGACGCGCGCGAGGGCGGCCGCGATGAGCGAGGCGAACGCGAGCTTCGAGGCGGGCGCGCGCGACCCGCGGTACCCCATGGAGGCGGTCGCGTCGAGGCACAGGCGCAGCGCCCGGTCGGTCTCGGTCTCGAACTCGCGCACGAGCAGGTGCTCGTGGCGCAGGAGGGAGCGCCGATCGAGCCAGCGGAGGTCGTCGCCCGGCACGTAGGGCCGGTGCCCGCCGAACTCGACGCCGGCGCCGCGCCGCGCGCTCCGGTGCGAGCCCGCGTACACGCCCTCGGCCACGAGGCGCGCGCGGAGGCGGAGCGGCGCCAGCGAGCCCCAGTCGATCTTGGTTCGCAGCTCGCCGCTCATGGCCGGGTCAAGGCAGGCCCACGTCGGGCGGCGGGCCGCCGAGCACGCCCTTGTCGTCGCTCAGCAGGTCCCGCGCGAGGCCGACCTCCATGAGGTCGAGGCCGCCCTCACCGAGCGTCTTGCGGAGCCCCTCCTCGGCGGCCTTCGTGTCGCCCCGGAGCCGCCGCTCCATCGCCCCGTAGAAGAAGGCCTCGGCGCGCTGGGCAGGGTTGGACGCGGCCGCGAGGAGGTCGGCCGCCGGGAGCTTGCCGAGCCCGAAGGCGGCGATCTTGCCGATCCACCGGGGATCTCCGTCGGTCTGGGAGAGGATCTTCTCCGCGAGGCCGTCCGGAGCCTGCTTCGACTCGCGCTCGAGCAGGCGGGTCCATAGTGCATAATACACGAGATCTTCCCGCTCGAGCTGGGCGGCAGCGCCGCGGGCGAGGCCGCTCTGCGCGAGCCGCAGGTCCCGGCGGAGCAGCGCCCGCGCCACCTGCTGCCCCACCGTGGCGGCCGCCTGCTTCTTGTCGTGCGCGCCCGCCTCGAACGCGCGGTCGAGCGCGCGCTCGGCGCCCGAGGCGTCGCCGAAGCGATCGAGCACCCGCGCGAGGAGCCGCTCGATGCGCGCGCGGAGCTCGCCTTCGGAGTCTGCGCGCACCCGCGCGAGGTCTTGGAGCGCGCGCCGATACACGGCCCGCGCGGCCTCGCGATCGCCTTGCTGGCGCAGCAGGTCGGCCTGGAAGAGGAGGGCCTCGCCGCGGAGCGCGGGGTCTCGCTGCGTGTCCTCCTTCGTGAGCGCGATCTCCACGCGCGACTTGGCCGACGCGCGCCGGTTCGTGTGCGCGTCGATGCGTGCGAGCGAGAGCAGGATGGCGCCGGTCGCCTCGTGGTGCGCCGCCGCCGTGAAGTGCGCCTCGGCCTCCTTCAGGTGCCCGTCGCGGACCTCCAGCTCGCCCATCATGGCGCGCGCCCGCGCGGCGTTCGGGCTCGCCTGGCGCGCGAGCTTGGGCTCATCGGCGATCGCCAGGAGCGGGGCGGCCGCGTGGAACGTGTGCCGCGCGAGCTCCAGGTCCTCGAGCTCGGCGGCGCGCAGCATCGCGAGCAGCGTGATGGAGATCGCGCCGCTCAGGATCGAGGGCTCCGGGTGCGCGCGCACGGCCGCCGTGAGGGCCGCTGGCGCCGCGTCGGGCATGCCGAGCTCCACGAGCCCCTCCGCGACGACCCCGGCCACTTCGGGGATGGACGGGTCGAGGCGGTACGCCTCCCGCGCGACGCAGAACGTGACGGTGCGCAGCAGGTCCGTGTCTTGGGGCGCGTCCTCCGCGTCCCGCGGGGGCGCGCGCAGCGCGCGGAGCAGCCCGAGCCACGCGGCGGGCTCGGCCCGCTCCGCCACGCGCTCGAGCGAGCCGAGC
>CAZHGG010000199.1:0-8691 GCA_964531755.1 uncultured Polyangiaceae bacterium | reverse complement strand
GCGCGCGGTGCGCGCCGTGTTCGGCGAGCCCGAGCGCGAGGCGGCCGACGGGGCCGCAGACGAGCTCGCCGCGAGCGCCGACGCGCCGGCGCCCATGAGGGCCGCGATCGGAGGGGGCGGCGGGCGTGGCGCGCCCGTCCGGGAGGTCACCGGCCGCCTCACGCTGCTCGCGGGGGGCGCCGTGTCGGTGGAGCTCACGCTCACCGAGGAGCTCGAGCTCACGCACGGGGCGCTCTGGCTTCAGCTCGCCGACGGTACGCGCGTGGCGGGTCTCCTCGATCCCACGCGGTCCACCGCCCCCGGGACGTACGGCGCGGGCCGCGTCGTGCGCCTCGTCTGCGCCCTCGCCGGGGGTCGGGTCATCACCCGGGGCGAGGCGGTGACGCTCACGCTTGCACCTGATGCGCCTTCCGGAGCGCTCGTGATTCGGCTCTCCTGAGGCTCCACGCCGCGCACGACCCACGAGACCGATGGACGCCGACCTGCACCTCGCCCGCATCGCCGAAGGAGACGCCGACGCCTTCGCGGCGTGGCTCTCCGCGGCGGAGCACGAGGTGCGGCTGTCGCTCCGCGCGTTCGCGGCGGTCGTCGACACCGAGGCCGTGCTCCAGGAGGCGCTCCTGCGCGTGTGGCAGGCCGCGCCGCGCGTCGTGCCGGACGGGCGCCCCAACGCGCTCCTCCGCTTCGCCGTGCGCACCGCGCGCAACACGGCGCTCTCGGAGCTCCGCCGCCGCAGGTCGCGCGTGCTCGAGCCCGAGGCGTTCGAGCGCGCGGCCGACGCGGCCTCGCTCGACGCGGCCGGCGAGGCCCCCGACGTGTTGCTGCGCGAGGCGACGCGCGAGTGCGTCGAGCGCCTGCCCCCGAAGCCGCGCGAGGCCATGGCGGCGCGGCTCCACGGCTCGGGCCTCGTGCCCGACGAGCGGCTCGCCGAGGGCCTGTCGATGCGCAAGAACACGTTCCTCCAGAACGTGACGCGCGCGAAGCGGGCCCTGCTCGAGTGCCTGCGTGAGAAGGGCATCGTGTTCGCGTGGGCCGCCGCGGACGGGGACGTGACCCCCGAGGCCGAGCTGGGAGGGGCGACGTGACCCCCGAGGAGCGCGCCGCCCTCGTGTGCGAGGTCGCCTCGGCGACCCGTGAGACGCGGCCCAACGGCGAGATCGCGTGGGCCCCGGCCTTCCACGATCTCGACGAGGAGGGCCGGCGCGAGGCCTTCGAGGAGACGCTCGCGCACCGTCGACTCGAGGCGGCCGCGTCGCCGGACGGGCTCAGCGGGACGGCGCGCGCGGTGCTCGCGAAGGTGCGCGCGGCCCGCCCCTGAGCCGCGGAGATCAACGCCCACTACAACCAGGGCCTGATCGCCCGCCAGATGGTCGAGAAATTCCCAGACGACAAGAGCGTCCAAGAGATGATTGGCAGCAACGCCACCTTCGGCCGCATGTACGACGCGAAGGACCGGCCCGCGGTGGCCCGCGAGCTCCGCGGGACACTCCAATACGGCGACGCGGTGTGGCAGCTCATCGAGACCAAGGTCCTCTACCTGTGGATACGGGACGACCAGTGGGAGGCGATGGGGGAGGAGTTCCACCGCGAGGCCCACCTCGCCAAGAACGACTACGGCGGCTTCGGCGCCTAGCTCGACCGGCGCGGCCGCGCGAAGCGACGGAGCAGGCGCGCGACGCAGGATTTGCGCGCGGATCGGGTTTGCTCTACGCCGGCACCAAAGCCATAGTTGCGACGATGCGCCCGAACCACGCCTTCGTCTCCCTGCTCGCCCTGTTGGTCGTGCCGGCGGCCTGCAGCGCCCCCTTCGAGGACACGACCCCCTTCGAGGCCGCGTGGGGCGGGGATCCCGAGCACGACACGCCGACGGCGGACGACCGCGACGGGACCGACGAGGCCGACGTGGAGGCGCCGAGCGCCGAGCCCTCGTTGCCGGGCCGCCTCGCCGCGGCCGCCACCGTGACGGTGGAGCAAGACGTGAACGTCAGCGGCTTCGTGGGCGACCGCGTCACCTGGACCGACAGCGTGAACCGCCCGCGCACGGCCTTTCTGGTGAAGAACAACGCGCTCGATCCCGCGGGGGCCTACGGCGGCTACGCGCGCACCTTTACCTACAAGCCGTCCTCCAGCGTCACCCGCACGGTGAGCGGCGGCACCCCGGAGCCCGGCTTCGGCTTCGTGATGGCCCAGCGCTCCACCGACTACGCCAGCTTCTCGAGCAAGTACCTCCCCGGCACGCGCACGCTGCGCTCGGTCGGCGCCGGGCACGCGGTCATCGAGTACGGCTATTCGCAGCTGAAGACCAGCACGGGCGCGGCGCTGCCGGTGCGCGCGACCGTGCAGTGGAGCTTCGTCAGCGGCCGCGACTACCCGCTCTGGTCGATCACCTACGACAGCTCGGCGGCCGGCGCGAACGCGCTCTCGCTCGACACGAAGTCGCCTTACGGCGCGCTCGAGTACACCGGGTCCACGGGCACCGTGGACGGCGTGGGGTGGGGCGATCGCCGCAAGTTCGCCACCACGTCGACCGGCCCCGTCAGCCTGAACTCGACGTGGTCCTACAGCGCCACGAACGTCGTGCCGTACGTGCGCTCCTGGAGCGACGCGACGAGCACCGAGATGGGCCTCGTGCAGTCGCAGCGCTGGGCGAGCCACGACGCCGGCTACGGGTGGTTCTATTCGAACTGGGGAAAGACCAGCGCGACGCGCGTCATCGACGCGGGCAGCCCCGCGGGGCAGCTCATGCCCGCGACATGGAACTGGACCTACCTGCTCCACCAGCACCAGCTCCCCGCGGGCACCACCGTGAAGACGATGGGCTGGGGGATGAACTTCGGCGCGGTCGGCCAGACGTCGTTCCCGAGCTATGGCTACCAGGGGAACCTGAGCGGCTATCCCTACCAGAGCTATGGCACGTTCATCGTGCTCGGCGCCAAGGCCGCCACCACGAACCACGTCGCGCAGGTGGAGCGCGCCACAGCGTCGACGCTCACCGCCACCCGGGGCCTCGTGGCGACCAGCGGCGCGGCCGGCGTCGGCCGCAGCGACACCGTCACCTACGCGCCGGCGGGCTACAACCACGTGTACGCCACCTGGGACGTGCGCGCCGAGCCCACCACGGCGGCGGCGGTCGTGACCCTCGACCCGAAGGCGAAGTCGCTCAAGAACCCGGTCTTCCGCCTCCTCGACTACTCGCGCGCGGGCCTGCCCACGGGCGTGCGCATGGGCACGACGAGCCTCGTCGACGGCGTCGACTACACGGTCTCGCGCGACGGCACGACGCTGTGGTTCACGCTGAAGAAGACCATCAGCACCCCGACGACGATCGGCCTGAACGAGGACGGCGGAGACCCGGGCACGGGGCTCGATCCGTTCTATCAGCACTTCGACATCAACCACGTGCTCTCCACCGGCCAGAGCAACAGCGTGGCGAACTCGGGCACGCCCGTGCTGAGCACCACCCAGCCGTTCTCGAACCTGATGTTCAACGTCGGCGTGATGACGGCGACCAACTGCAACGGCGACGGCTGCACGACCTACCAGACGCCCACGTCGCTCGTGCCGCTCGTCGAGGGGGACAAGTTCCTGAGCTACGCCGTCGAGACCGCCTCGGCGGGCCTGGCGAACGAGATCACGAGCATCGCGCGCTCGGTGTACCTCGTGGGGCAGCCCGCGGGGCGCACGAGCCACGACGTGATGGTGAGCCTGCACGGCCGCAGCGGGAACAGCTACGAGTGCCTGCGGCGCGGCGGCTGCTCGTGGCACTCGCCGAGCTACATCAAGGCCTTCGACGACGGGATGCGGCAGGTGCAGGACGCCAAGGCCCTCGCGGCCGCGCGCGGCGCGAGCTACGTGGTGCGCGCGGTCACCGCGATCCATGGCGAGACCGACCACTACTACCCGGGCTTCCCGCTGAACGGCACCGACGGCACGCCCGGCAAGATCCAGAACTACTCGGACGCGCTGCTTGAGTGGCAGGTCGACTACGAGACCCAGGTGAAGGCCCGCACGGGCCAGACCCTCCCCGTGCCGCTCTTCATCTCGCAGATGAGCGGCTGGACCGACAAGCCCGCCAGCACCATCGCGAACCTGCAGCTCGACGCGCACCAGCGCGCCCCGGGCAAGGTGGTCCTGGTCACGCCGGGCTACCCGCTCCCGTTCGCCACCGACTGCCTCCACTACACGGCGCACAGCAACCGGCGCCTGGGCGAGTACTTCGCGAAGGCGTACCTGCGCACGGTGCTCGAGGGCAAGGCGTGGGAGCCCGTGCGGCCCACCAGCGTCACGCGCGCCAACAACGTGCTCACCGTGAAGTTCGCCGTGCCGGTGCCGCCGCTCGTGCTCGACACCACGCTGGTGACGAACCCCGGCAACTATGGGTTCCGCTACACCGACAGCGCCTCCACCCCCGCCATCACGGGGGTCGCGGTGACCGCCCCCGACACCGTGACGATCACCCTCGCGTCGACGCCGACGGGCGCGAACAAGCACCTCACGTACGCGCAGAACGCGCCGTCGCCGGCGTGCCCCGGCCCGACCCAGGGGCCGCGCGGCAACGTGCGCGACTCGGACACCACCCCGTCGCTGAACGGGTACTCGCTCTACAACTGGTCGGTGCACTTCGATCTGACGGTGCCCTGACGCGTCGCGGGCTCACGAGGAGGGGGTCGCGCATGCCGCGCCACCGCCGCGCCGAGCGCGCTATGCTCACGCGATGCGAATGACCCTGGGAGACGCCTTCAACCGCCGCAAGAAGCTCTCGTCGGATCTCACCGCTTGGCAGAACCGCCTGAAGTCCTCCGGCGTCACGCGGCGGAGCTACCGCACGAGGGCGATCGAGGGACCCGCGGCCTTCGAGCCCGAGCCCGGCTCGGAGAAGACCACGCAGCGCCACTACACGGTGGAGGAGTGCCGCCAGCGCATGCGCGAGATCCTGGAGGAGGACCGCGATCTGGCGCTCCGCATCTCGCTCACGAATCAAGCGGCGAAGGCCGAGGTGGAGGACCTCGACGGCGTCGAGCGCACCTACAGCATCCCCGAGCTGCTCGTGCTGAAGGACGCGATCATCCCACGCATGGAGGAGGCGGCTCGGGCCGTGCCCCTCCGCGCCGACGGGGTCAACGTCATCGCCTCGGAGGAGGGCCACGCCCGCTACCGCACGGTCACGCGGGTGGAGCGGAAGAAGGAGACCTTCAGCGACAAGGGCCTGAAGGCCGAGGAGATGGAGACCCTCGGCTACGACGTGGTCGAGGTGACCGACTACGGTCTGCCGTCGCGCGAGATGTGGAACGAGATCGACCGCATTCAGGAGTTCTTGCAGCGCGTGAAGCAGGCGATCAACCGCGCGAACAAGACCGAGCTGGTCGAGCGCGGTTGAGTCGACGAGCGAGGGAAGAAGAGGGCGCGGCCCACGCCCGGGTGGTTGGAACCCGGTTTTTTGGATTACCCGTTACGAACAGCCGATTGCAGAGCTACGAGGCGCGTCGCCTGCGAGGCGCGAGCCGTGACCAGTGACCGCTTGCAACGAACAAACCTGCTTGGCATGTGGTAGGCGGATAGGCAAAAAGACGCGTGACGAGTGACGTGTATGCGGCCAGCGCTTTGGCAGGGCCGCGCCCACGGTGAGAGTAGCGCGGCGCCGCCCCCGGCGCGAGGGTCTCGCCGCGCCAAGGTCAGGCGGGCCGCAGGACGAAGTCGTAGCGCGCGGTGAGCGCGCCCGCGGTCCGCGCGACGTCCATGATGAGCGACCGATCGATGAAGGGATCGGCGGCGTTGTAGGGATCGTCGGGGAAGTAGAGCTGCGTGGTGAGCGGCGCGTGCCCAGGGGCCGACACCTTCACGTGGATGTGCGCGGGCCGGTACACGCGCCCGTTCAGGTAGTGACCCGGGAGCACCGTGGCGAACGAGAAGTCTCCCCGCGCGTCCGCGCGCACCTTGCCGCGCAGGCGCATCGCCCCGCGCTCGCTCGCTGGCAGGCGCAGCGTGCCGTCGTTGTCGTACTGGCCGTTGCCGTTCGCCTGCCACACGTCGAGGACGGCGCCGGCGAGCGGCGTCTTGCAGTCGAGCGAGAGGACCGCGCCGCTCACCCGGAGGCGCGCGCCGACCACGTCGGCGTCGACGAGATCCGCGCGGAACGGCGCGCCGGCGCGGTAGTACGGTCCCTCGATGTTCGCGGCGGTGCCCACGCCGCGGACGCACCGACGCGGCGCGGGCGCCGCCGCGGCGGGAGACGGCGACGGCGGCGTGCACCCGAGCAGCAGGGGCGCGGCCGAGACGACGGACAGAGAAGAGAGCGCGGAGAGCGAGCTCGACAGAAAGAGCCTACGGGACAGCGGATCGTGGGACATCAGGGCCTCCTGCCCAGGAACGCCGCGGGTGAGCGACCGGCGCACGCGAAACGCCCAGGCGCTCGCGGGCGAGCGACTGCGTCAAGAAAACATCCGTCATTCCAGGCCCTTGCGCTTTTGTTGTGGAATCGACGCGCCGGTCCCTGGCGGGCCGCGTTCTCGGGGTGAACCGACGCGACGCCCACCGCGGCGCGCGCCTCCACCAAGAAAGAGAAGGACCCGCCATGAACCTCCGCCCGCTCGCCCTCGCCCTCGCCCTCGCCGTGACCGCCCTCGGGAGCGCGATCCCCCAGACCGCCGACGCCTGCGGCGGCTACGAGACCCCCGAGGCCAGCGTCTACCGGGCGGTCGCGCGGCACTTCCAAGCGCTCGACGCGCGCGACCGCGCGGCGGTGCTCGCCGTGTGGAAGCCGGGCGCCACGGTCGTGACCGAGGGCACGCCCGTGCTGGTCGAGCCCATCGAGCGCGCGGCCACCCGGTGGGTCGCGGCGAAGGGCCCTGTGGTGTTTCACGTCGCCGACGTGGAGGCCACCGGGGACTCGGCGGTGGCCTACGTGGCGGTCGAGTTCGACGGGCAGAACATCGAGGAGACCCTGGAGTTCGCGCCCAACGACGCGGGCCAGTGGGTCATCGCCGGGCAGACCTCGCGCACGGTCGGCACGCACGCGCGCGTCTCCGCGGTGCTGCCGAAGTGATCAGTCGTCGCCCGTGCGAAGCACACGCTCGAGGCTCGCGTCGAGGCGGCTCGCGGCGAGCGCGTGGAGGCTCGCGAGCTCGTCGGGCCGCACCCCGAGCGTCTGCCCGAGCGCGGCGCGCGTCGCCTCGAGCGCCGCCTCGCGCGCCTCGCGCAGCCACCGCACGATCGTAGCGCGGTGGACGCCCTCCATCGCCGCGAGCTGCTCGAGGGTCACGCCGCCGAGAAAATGAAGGCGCAGCAGGTTGCGCTGCTTCGCGGTGAGCCCGGCGACGGCCTGCGCGAACGCCTGCCGAAACGCGACGCGGTACTTCGCCTTGAGGCCCTCGAGCGCGGGATCGGCCTCGCCCAACACGGGATCGCGGAGCTCGTCGTCGTCCGGCGGGGCGTGCCGCCGCGCGCCGCGGAGCAGCGTGAGCGCCTCGCGCGTCGCGGCGACCTGCACGAGCCCCGCGAGCCGCCCCTGCCCCGCGTACTCTTCCACCCGCGCGCGCACCACCCCGCGGTCGTCCGCGGCGCGGACGAGCAGCTTCGCCCGGACGAGCTGCTTCACCTCGTCGAGCTCCGCGGGGGCGAGCTTCATCCGCGCGAGCGTCACGTCGAGCGGCGCGATGTAGCGCTGGTCGAAGACGCGCGCAGCGCCCTCGTCGCCGCGGGTGATCGCGCACGCGAGCCACAGCTCGGTCACGCGAGGGCCCGTGGTGTCGTCCGCCGCCGGCGCCGCGAGCAGGGCGCGGCCCGCCTCGCGCTGCGCGAGCCACTCGCCGAACGCGCCCCGCGGGAGGGGGATGCCCGGCAGCGCCGCCTCCGCGAGCCCGCACAGCGCGTCGAGTTCCATCGCGCGAGCTACGATACACCCGCGGCGGCGCCGCGATACCGTCGACGGCGATCCGTCGAACAACCGAGAGACCCGTGAAACCCCTTTGCCTCGACGACGGCGCGATCGACGACTTCGTGCACGCGCGCCTCCCCGCGGCGGCGCGCGCCGAGGCGGAAGAGCACCTCGACACCTGCCCGGAGTGCAGCGCGGTCGTGCGCGTGCTGGCCGGCGGCGCGACCCTCTCGGCGCCCCCGCGGGACCCGGCCGACGCCGTCGGCACGGCCGACCCGGAGGACGCGGGCGCGCCGCCCAGCGCGCGCGAACAGCCGCTCCTCGCGAGGGGGGCCACGTTGGGCCGCCACACGATCCTCGAGGCGCTCGGCGAGGGGGCGATGGGGGTCGTCTACCTCGCGCACGACCCCGCGCTCGACCGGAGCGTGGCGCTGAAGGTGCTCCGCGCGAGCGGCTCGCCGACCGCCAGCGAGCGTTTGGTCCGCGAGGCGCAGGCGATGGCGAAGATCGCGCACCCGAACGTCGTCGCCGTCTACGACGTGGGCCGCCTCGGCGACGCGGTGCACATCGCCATGGAGCACGTCCGCGGCCCCACGCTGCGCGCTTGGCTCCGCGAGCCGCGGCCCGCGTCCGAGCGGATCGCCGTGGTCCTCGCCGCCGGCCGTGGCCTCGCGGCGGCGCACGAGGCGGGCCTCGTTCACCGGGATTTCAAGCCCGAGAACGTGCTGGTCGGGGCCGACGGCCGCGCGCGGGTCACCGACTTCGGGCTCGCGCGCCTCGGCGACGCCGACGGCGACGGCGCGCCCGGGAGCGCCCCG
>CAZHGG010000198.1:0-8724 GCA_964531755.1 uncultured Polyangiaceae bacterium | reverse complement strand
GCCCCACGGCCCGCGGACGTCCGCCGCGTGCCCCCAGAGCGCCGCGGCGCCGCGCGCCCACCGCCGGAGCGCGCGCGCGTCGACCGTGGTCGGGTAGCGCCCATACAGCGCCACCACCGCGGGCATCCGCACCGCCGACCACACGAGCCCGGAGGCCGCTCGGGGGGCACGCGCCGCGGAGCGCGCGAGGCGCCCCACCTCGGCGAGGGTCGGCGAGTGCAGCTCCTGCGCGAGCGCCGCCGCGGTGCTCTGCTGCGACACGAGGCCGCTCGCGAGCAGCGTGTCGAGCGCCGCGGCGTCGAGGCGCTGCGTCGCGCGGCGCATGACGTCGTACGCCGCGTGCACGCCGCCCCGCTCGCGGTGGAACCTGGACTGGTAGGCCCAGGTGGCGCGCTCGCAGCCCGGGTCGTCGAAGCCGGCGATCGCCTCGGCCAAGATGCGCGCCGCCACGAGCCCGCTGCCCACGCCGCTGCCGTGCACGGGGAACACCTGGCAAGCCGCGTCGCCGAGCAGCGCCAGGCCAGGCGCGGCCAGGCGATCGTACGGCCGGCGAATGGGGATGCGACCGCCGCCGCCGTAGATCACGCGGCCGATCCAGCGCTCGCGCCCCACGAGCTCGCGCTGGAGCTGAGACGCGCGGCCGTGGTGCGTGCCGCCGCCGACCCCGGTGAGCACCTCGACGTGCGCGAGGTCGGCGTCGACGATCACGCCGAGGGTCGAGTAGCCCCCGCGCAGGCCGAGGAAGGTGAGCACCTGCCCCGGGGCCACGCCGTGTCGGTCCAGGAAGGCGCGCGCGCCGTCGCGGTCGGCGATCTCTCGCACCTGCTGGTGCGCGGTGCACACGTCCGCGCCCTCGGGAGGTGGGCAGTCCGCCGCGAGGGCGCTCGAGCGCCGGAGGAGCGACTGGCGAGTGCCGGTGGCGTCGACGAAGAGCTGGGCGCGCAGCGTCAGCGGCGCAGGGGGAGGATGGCTCGCGGCCCCCTCCGCGAGCGCGCCCTCGTCGACCCGTCGCGCGCGCAGCGTGACGGCCGCGAGCCGGCCGCCCCGCTCCTCCACGGCGTCGAGCGTGGCGCCTTCGAAAGGCTCGGCGCCCGCGCGGAGCGCCTCGGCGCGCAGGCGAGCCGTGAGGCGCCGCATGTCGACCCCCCACATGGGCCGGAGCCCGGCGGCGAGGCGGGCGCCCGGGGCGCCGCCGATGAGCGTGACGGGCAGGGGAGCGCTCGACCGCTCGGGGGGCTCGGGGCGCGCCACCCCCGCACGGTCGAACATCCACGGGGGCACGTCGTTCACCCACCGCGCACCCCCCACGTCGAAGCGTCGCGCTTCGACCAGCGCCACCTCGCGGCCCGCCGCGGCGAGCATCCCCGCGAGCGCCGCGCCCGCGCTGCCCGCGCCCAGGATCACCACGTCGAACCGTGCCGTCATCGTGCTCCCTGGGGCTTCGTGTTCACCGTGGCCGCGACATCGGCGCGGAGGCAAAGGTAGCGCGGATCGCGCGGCGCGGGCGCGCCGCGAGGCTCACGCCCGAAGGCACCTGATCTCTCCGCTTGCATCGGCCTGTGGTTCTGTTACTAAACGCGCCCCTTCCGCTTGTGGCCGCTTCGGCCTCGCGCGGGAGGCAGCGCCACCACTACGACCCTCCCTCGCTCGCGAGCCCGCCCACTCCCTGGGTCCACGGCTCGGGGCGCCGAGAGCCTCCCTCGTAGGAGCCCCCGACATGAAGAAAATCACCGGACAAATCAAGCTCCAGCTCCCCGCCGGCAAGGCCAACCCGGCCCCGCCCGTCGGCCCCGCGCTCGGTCAGCACGGCGTCAACATCATGGGCTTCTGCAAGGAGTTCAACGCCAAGACCGCCGGCGGCGACATGATCATCCCCGTGGTGATCACGGTCTACTCCGACCGCTCCTTCACCTTCATCCTGAAGACCCCCCCGGTCGCCGTGCTCCTCAAGAAGGAGGCCGGCCTCGCCACTAACAAGAAGCCGGGTTCGGGCTCCAAGGAGCCGAACAAGGTGAAGGTGGGCTCGGTGTCGGAGGCGCAGGTGCGCAAGCTCGCCGAGATGAAGATCCAAGACATGAACTGCACCGACGTGGAGGCCGCGATCCGCATCGTGCGCGGCACCGCGCGCAGCATGGGCATCGAGATCACGGCCTGAACAAGCTTCTTTACTAGCGGCCCCGCGAATGGTTCGCGGGTCCGCGCAGAAAACCTCGACACCACCGCTCGGGAGCCCTCCCGAGGCCGACCTTCTCCTGAAGGCGGCGCCGGTGGGAGGTCCAAGCTCGGAGTCACCGAGCGGAGAGGACCGCAAGGGAGGCACATTGGCGAAACTGTCCAAGAATCGCACGAAGCTGACGACGGAAGTCGACACTTCGCGCAAATACACGGTTGAAGAGGCGTGCGCCGTCGTCAAGAAGGCGAAGTTCGCCAAATTCGACGAGACGATCGACATCGCGGTTCGACTCGGCGTCAACCCGCGCCACGCCGACCAGATGGTCCGCGGCGCGCTCGTGCTCCCGCACGGTACGGGTCAGACCGTCCGCGTGCTGGTGTTCGCGAAGGGTGACAAAGAGCGCGAGGCCCGCGAGGCCGGCGCCGATTTCGCCGGGAGCGACGACATGGTGGCGAAGGTGTCCGAGGGCTTCCTCGACTTCGACCGCGTGATCGCCACCCCCGACATGATGGGCGCGGTCGGCAAGCTCGGCCGCGTGCTCGGCCCCCGCGGGCTCATGCCGAACCCGAAGGTCGGGACGGTCACGTTCGACGTCGGCAACGCCGTCCGCGAGGCCAAGGGCGGCAAGATCGAGTATCGCACCGAGAAGGCGGGCATCGTGCACGCGCGCATCGGCAAGAGCTCGTTCGCGGAGTCTGCCCTCGCTGAGAACGCGAAGGCGCTCATCGGCGCCCTCATCCAGAAGAAGCCCTCGACGGCGAAGGGAACCTACCTCCGGAGCATCACGGTCAGCTCGACCATGGGCCCCGGCCTCAAGGTCGACCCGGCGGCGTTCTTGGGCAAGACCGAGGAGGCGTAAGCCATGGCAGCGGCCACTAGCACCAAAGCAGGCAAGACCACCGTCATCGGCGAGGTCAAGGGCAAGTTCGATCGCGCGACCTCCGTCGTCCTCCTCGACTACAAGGGGATGACCGTGGCGAGCGCGACCAAGCTGCGCGCGAACTTCCGCAAGGCGGGCGTCGAGTACAAGGTCGTCAAGAACACCCTCGTCAAGCACGCCTTGAAGGACAGCGCCTACGGCGCGAAGCTCGACACGCAGCTCACCGGCATGACCGGCGTCGCGTGGAGCTACGAGGACCCGTCGGCGGCGGCCAAGATCGTCAAGGCGTTCCGCAAGGACGAGGGCGACGCCGGCCAGAAGCTCCAGGTCAAGGCGGGGCTCCTCGACGGCAGCATCCTCGACGGCAAGGCCGTGGAAGATCAGCTCGCCACGATGCCCGGCAAGGACGAGCTCCGCGCGATGCTCCTCGCCACCCTCCAGGCACCCCTCACCCAGTTCGTTCAGCTCCTTCAGGCGCCGTCCCAGAACCTGGTGTATCTGCTCGCCGCTCGGGAGCAGGAGCTCGAGAAGCAGGGCTGAGCCCCGCACCGCATTCGCCGCGTGGGCACTCGCCTCCGCTCCCAACTAACGCCGCCGTCGAGAGGCGCGGCAAGACCCGCACAGATTCTACGTTTGGAGAACTACGAAAATGACTGACATCAGCAAGGACCAGGTCGTCGATTACCTCTCGAACCTCCCCGTGATCCAGATCGCGGAGCTCATCAAGACCCTCGAGGACAAGTGGGGCGTCAAGGCCGCTCCGGCCGCCGTCGCCGTCGCCGCGGGCCCCGCGGTCGCCGCTGCCCCCGTCGAGGAGCAGACCGAGTTCAACGTGGAGCTCAAGGAGGCCGGCGCGAGCAAGATCAACGTGATCAAGGTCGTCCGCGAGATCACGGGCCTCGGCCTCAAGGAGGCGAAGGACCTCGTCGAGGGCGCGCCCAAGGTCGTCAAGGAGGGCGTCTCCAAGGCCGACGCCGCCGAGATGAAGAAGAAGCTCGAAGAGGCCGGCGCCAAGGTCGAGCTCAAGTAGTCGCCGACGCGGGCGGCTCCACGCTGCCCGCGCGCCGCGAACCCGAAGGCCGCTTCCCTCACGGGAGGCGGTCTTTTTCTTTCGTCGCTCCAACGGGGGCGCGCGGGCGCGCGCGACGCGGCCCGCGAGGCCGCTCGTGGCCCGAAAGCGCTGAATTTTCCGAAGCTCGCGGCCGCGCCGCGAGGCCGCACTGGAGCAATCGTCCTGGTCCCGGCGGGCCCCGGGCGCTATCATGAGAGGCCGTTTCCCCGCCCCCGGAGTATTGCTTCATGAAGCGCGTCCTTTGCCTCGGCCTGTCGGCTGGCTTGCTCACCCTCGTCAGCGCGGGCTTCGTCGCGTGCTCGTCCGACCCGCCGGCGGGGGGCACGGACGCCGCGCCGCCGCCGCCGCCGCCCACGGCCACCACGCTGCCCGACGGGGCGCCCCCGCCGCCCCCGGCGCCGCAGTGCAAGGTCGACGGCGACTGCGACGGCGGCCGGTGCGTGAGCGGCTCCTGCGCGGCCCCGAGCGCGACCGATGGCGTGAAGAACGGCGACGAGAGCGACGTCGACTGCGGCGGCGCGACGGCCCCGCGCTGCGCCTTGGGCAAGGCGTGCCGCGAGCAGAACGACTGCGACGCCACCCCGTGCATCGGCGGCGTGTGCAAGAAGCCGAGCCCCACCGACGGCATCCGCGACAACGACGAGACCGACGTCGACTGCGGCGGCCTCGTCGCCCCGAAGTGCGAGGACGGCAAGAGCTGCATCAACGCGCGCGACTGCGTGAGCGCGGTGTGCCGCGGGTACGTGTGCCGCGTGCCCTCGATCACCGACGGCGTGAAGAACGGCGACGAGACCTACATCGACTGCGGCGGCACGAAGGCCCCCGCGTGCGCGCCGGGCGATCCCTGCCTCGTCGCGAGCGACTGCACGAGCCTCGTGTGCCTGCCCACGAAGGCGTGCGCGGGCGCCTACGCGAACGATGGGGTGAAGAACGGCACCGAGACCGACGTCGACTGCGGTGGCCCCGGCGCCCCCGTGTGCGCGGCGGGCAAGGAGTGCAAGGTCGGCTCCGACTGCGACAGCAAGTTCTGCTCGCTCGACGCCGGCGTGCTCAAGTGCGAGCCCCGCAAGCCCGGCCGCAAGGACGGCGACGAGACCGACGTCGACTGCGGCGGCACCGTGGCCCCGCCGTGCGCCTCCGAGCGCGCGTGCCTCGCCGACCGCGACTGCCAGTCGGCGGCGTGCAGCGTGGCCAAGAAGACCTGCCTCGAGGGGCCGAGCTGCCGCGCCCTGCTCGGCGGCGAGACCTGCGGCACCGGCGAGGTGGGCAGCGCGGTCGTCAACCACGAGAGCTGCTGCCGCACGCTCCCGGTGACGGGCTACGCCGATCCCCGGCAGCCGGGCAAGACCGTGTACCTCGACAAGTACGAGATCACCGCTGGGCGCATGCGCGCGTTCATCGCGGCGGTGACGGCGGCGAACGGCCTCCCCGACGTGAAGAGCTTCATGGCCGCCCGGCGCCCGTCGCGCTGGGTGAACGGCTGGGAGGACGCCCTCCCCGCGAGCGCCGAGGGCAACGTCGTCAATTTCACTGTGACCGACCCCACGACCAACCTGCTCTACCCCGGGCAGGACCGCTACCTCTCGAACCGCACGCAGAGCACCTGGTCGGTGGCGAGCGGCAACTACTCGTTCCGGCCGGGCCTCTACACGTCGCTCATCACGCCCGGCTCGCAGTTCTTCCCCGAGTACGTCACGGGCCCCGGGTGGCCCGCGCCCGACTACGCCGTGACCCACGCGCAGAACTGCTCGACCACCGCCGGCTCGTACGGCTACGGCACGTTCTACTTCGACCGGCCCATCGTGAACACCTACACGGGCGGCGTGGGGCGCTTCTTCACCCAAGACCAGATGGACGTGAAGGCCCTCAACTGCACCACGTTCGGCCTGTACGCGGCGATGTGCGCGTGGGACGGCGGCCAGCTCGCCACGACCGAGGTGTTCGACTACGTGAGCGGCAACAACAGCCGCCTGCTCGTGGCCGGGGCGGTCCCGTCGTGCGCGAACGGCATCAACTCGGGCAGCGACGGCATCACCCGCTGCGACGGCATCTCGCAGTCCCTCGTGTACTTCTACCCGCCCGACGGCGGCAACACCTACGACGGCTCGGCGCGCATCGCGGCGCCCGGCCGCGTGGCGGCCGACGTGGTCACGCTGCCCGGGGGCGGGGAGGGGTGGCGCGACATGAAGGGCAACGTCATGGAGGCGGTCCTCAAGCCCGACAACACCTTCGAGTTCAAGGGCTACGGCATCGGCTACGGCAGCGTGACGCACCACCGAAACCAGCAGCTCACCCCCCGCATGGTCACAGGCGGCATCGGCGCCCGCTGCATGCGCTTCAAGTGAGCGCGCGCCCCTCGGTTGCAGGCGCGGCATCCGCCTGCGGCCTGTGAATCGGCCCGGGGCGCGCGAACCGGGGTTTGCACCCGAACGGGGGTCCATGCCGTGCGCCCGGGCCGTGCGCTCGGCCCCGCCTTGGGCTAGGCTACGCGCCGTGCAGCGCGACACCGACAACACGCCCCGCCCGACCGCGAGCCCGCACCCGCACGGGGAGGTGCACGACGACCCCACGGTCGAGCGCCCCGTCCCGGACGCCGTCGCCGCCGCCGCGCGGGACGAGGAGTTTCGCACCGGCCGGGTCACCTTCGAGGAGATCCTGGCCCGCCTCGGCCCGCGGCACCTCGGGGGTCCCCTCCCGCCCATCCGCGACGAGCTCTACACGACCGGCGCCGCGGTGGAAGAGGAGCCCCTCTCCACCGACGACCTCGACGCCGAGTGGGGCGACAACTGACGCCTCGGCTGCTCGTGCGGCTCCTTGGGCGGCTCCTCCACCGACCACCCACCAAGCCGCCCTGACCCAGCGCACGCCCCCGAGAGGCGTCACGCGCCGCCGGGAGGTCTCTCAAGGTTTCTCTGTAACTTCAACGAGATACGCGCCACCTGTACACCCGAGCAGTCTCGCCTGAGGCAACGTCCGTGCCGTCGTGCTTGACTTTCCCCGGCAGGCCTGTCAGGTAGCGCGTCCCCACTTGTCCCTAGCGTGATCACGAAGGTACCGGAACGCGCACCGGGTGCCTTCGCTTTCTCTTCGAGTCGTGCCGCGAGCAGGAGCAACGATGGCGAGCGTCATCCAGTCGAACTTCAGGATCCGCAAGAACCTCGGCAACATCAGCCGGGTCATCGAGATCCCCAACCTCATCGACATTCAGAAGTCCTCGTACGACAAATTCCTCCAGACGAACGTGCCGTCCAACGACCGCGTCGAGGTCGGCTTGCAGGCCGTGTTCCGCAGCGTGTTCCCCATCAAGGACTTCAACGGCACGAGCGAGCTCGTGTTCGTGTCGTACAACTTGGAGAAGCCCAAGTACGACGTCGATGAGTGCCGCCAGCGCGGCATGACGTTCGCGGCGCCCATCAAGGTCACGACGCAGCTCATGATCTACGACACCCGCGACGGCGGGGAGCGCATCGTGCGCGACATCAAGGAGCAGGAGGTCTACTTCGGCGAGATCCCGCTCATGACCGACACGGGCACGTTCATCATCAACGGTACCGAGCGGGTCGTCGTCAGCCAGCTCCACCGCAGCCCGGGCGTCTTCTTCGATCACGACAAGGGCAAGACGCACTCGTCCGGCAAGCTCCTCTACAGCGCGCGGGTCATCCCGTACCGCGGCTCGTGGCTCGACTTCGAGTTCGACCCGAAGGACATCATCTTCGTGCGCATCGACCGCCGCCGGAAGATGCACGCGACGGTGCTCCTCCGCGCGCTCGGCTACAGCACGCAGGACCTCCTGAACTACTTCTACAACACCGAGACGGTGTACCTGGAGAAGGGCCAGAAGATCTCGAAGAGCGTCGAGTACGAGCTCCTCGCGGGCCAGCGCTCCACGCGCGACATCAAGGTCGGCAGCGAGGTCATCGTCAAGAAGAACACCAAGTTCACCAAGGCAGCCATGAAGAAGCTGCGCGAGGCGAAGGTCGATCGCCTCCAGGTGGACGCCGAGGAGCTCACCGGCAAGGTCGCGGCGCACGACGTGGTCGACCGCGAGACCGGCGAGGTCATCCTCGAGGTGAACGAGGAGCTCACCCCCGAGAAGATCGAGAAGGTCCGCGAGGCGGGCGTCGAAGAGCTGCGCATTCTCTTCATCGACGGCCTCAACGTCGGCTCGTACCTCCGCGACACCCTGCTCGCCGAGAAGGTGAAGACCACCGAAGACGCGATCATGGAGATCTACCGGCGCCTGCGGCCGGGCGATCCGCCCACGCTCGAGACCGCGAAGACCCTCTTCCACAACCTGTTCTTCAACGCCGAGCGCTACGACCTCTCGAAGGTCGGCCGCCTCAAGCTGAACTACAAGTTCTACCGCGATCTCCCCGAGGAGCAGCGCCCGCCGATCGACACCCAGGTGCTCACGCCCCAGGACATCCTCGAGACGGTGCGCCACCTCATCGAGCTGAAGAACGGCCGCGGCTCCGTCGACGACATCGACCACCTCGGCAACCGCCGGGTGCGCGCCGTGGGCGAGCTCATGGAGAACCAGTACCGCATCGGTCTCGTTCGCATGGAGCGCGCCATCAAGGAGCGCATGAGCATGTCGCA